>CANQOJ010000035.1 GCA_947625455.1 uncultured Clostridia bacterium
GAATGGTATACGGTGGCATATGACAGGTTCAGCTCGGAGCATTACAGCTATTTTTCAAGTAAATACCGTTTTGCGCTGCTGTTTCCCAGCAGGTGGCGGGGAGTTGTAACGGCGGTTGCAGACCTTGCGAATAATGAAATTGTGTTTATTTCATATGACGAAAGGATAGGGCTTGATCTTGAAAACGCACGCGAAATTTTAAGAGTAAGGGCGGTTGACAAGGACGACAAAGAGGCTCTTGAAAAGGCGAAAGAGGAACTTACGTTTGTCGGGGAAACAGATGAAACGTATTACTGCATAAAACAGCAGAGCGGAAAGCTTGCGCTTACGGAAAGCGAACTTAAAAATTGTTTCAGAATGCTTTAAGGTTATCGGAGATGCTTATATGAAAAGAATACTTGTTTGTGAGGACGAGGCGTCGATAAGAGATTTTGTGGTTATAAATCTCCGCAGAGCGGGGTATGACGTTGTTGATACCGCAAGCGGCGAGGAAGCCTGCGAAGTTTATAAGAAAAACAACGGGAACTTTGACGTTGCACTTCTGGATATAATGATGCCTGGAATGGACGGCTATGAACTCTGCAAGTGGATAAGAGAGCAAAGCGCGGAGATAGGCATAATTATGCTGTCCGCGAAAAGCCAGGAGATAGACAAGGTAAACTGCCTTATGCTCGGCGCTGACGATTATGTGACAAAACCGTTTTCTCCGAGCGAGCTTGTCGCAAGGATTGACGCAATTTACAGAAGAGTAACTTTAAGCCGTTCTCCAAAGGAAGAAGCAAAAGTCATAACCGCAGAGCCGTTTAAACTTGACCTGCAAAGCAGAATGTGCTATAAAAACGGCGAGCTTATTGAACTTACGCAGGTGGAGTTTCATATGATGAAATATCTCCTCACAAACAAAGGCACTGCGATTGACCGAAAGTCGATACTTCGCCATATTTGGGGCGACAGCTATGTCGGAGAGGACAAGGTAATTGACGTAAACATGCGCAGACTGCGAATGAAGATAGAGGACGATCCGTCGTCTCCGAAATATATCCAGACAATCTGGGGCTTTGGGTACAAGTGGAACGGCTGAAAAGATGAATGATGCAATAAACAGAAAACTTTTGAGGCGAAGTTCTCTCGCGTCAAGGTGGATGATAAACACAATGTCGGTCGTAGTTATAGTGCTTATACTTGTTAATTTCGGCGTATACTATTTCGCAAAGCAGTATTACTACGGAACAGCGGAAAGCTATATGATTTCCGAAGCAAACGCAACTCAGACGATATTGAAGCGGCTGTATGACGACGCGGCGATAAGCTATTCATCAGAAGTTCGCGAGATGATAGAGGAATTTGCTAAAAAAGACCAGATGGAACTGATGTCGATAAACCAAAACGGACAAGTATCTCTGTCATCAAGCGGTTTTACTCCCGACGGCGACTATTCAATGCCCGATTATGACTTAGCGCTTAAAAGCGAGGATAAAATCGGAGTTTATGTCGGAAAGGGCAGAGGCGAGAATATTATTGCGGTGACTGCTATAATCGACAACCCCAACAGCAATTACAGCGCTATGCGTTTTGTTTCATCACTTAAAATGATAGACTCAAGGATAAGCGGGATAATGCTTATCTGCGTTATAACAAGCGCGTTTATAATCCTTTTGATAATGCTTATGGGAACGTATTTTATAAGGTCAATATGCGTTTCTCTTGTCCAAATGGGAAATATAGCCAAAAAGCTTGCGAAAGGCGATTTTTCGGAAAGAATACCCGTAACGGCAAACGACGAGATAGGTCAGCTTTCAACAGCGTTTAACGAAATGGCTGACGAACTTGAAAATTCCGAGCAGATAAAAAACGACTTTATTTCAAGCGTTTCTCATGAACTCAGAACGCCTCTTACCGCAATAAAAGGCTGGTCCGAGACATTAAGCGAGGGATATGACGAAGAAACGTTTTCAAAGGGCATGAAAGTGATAACGGGAGAAACCGCAAGGCTTGAACAAATGGTTGAGGAACTTCTTGACTTTTCAAGGATACAAAACGGAAAACTCACGCTTCAGATGGACACGATTGACATAATCGCCGAACTTGAGGACGCACTGCTTATATATATAGACAAGGCTAAGAAAGAGGACAAAACGCTTTCATACAACGAGCCGAGGTTTATGTGCGCGGTATATGGCGATAAAAGCAGGCTAAGACAGGTGTTTATAAACATAATCGACAATGCCGTCAAATACACCGAACCGAACGGCAGGATAGAAGTTGTTGTCACGAAAAACGAGGACTTGGTGGTCATATCGGTTGCGGACACGGGGTGCGGCATTGCACAGGAGGACTTGCCGAAAGTAAAGCAGAAGTTCTATAAGGCGAACAGGACAAAACGCGGTTCGGGAATAGGGCTTGCGGTAGCGGACGAGATTGTTTCAATGCACGGCGGTTATCTTGAAGTTGAGAGCGAACTTGGCAAGGGAACGACAGTTACGGTAATGTTCCCGCTTGCCGATAAGAAAGGAGAACCGTCTGATGAATAAAGATAAAAAGACAACTATCGGCGGTCAGGCGCTTATGGAGGGCGTTATGATGCGTGGCGTATCCGTCGGCGCCATGGCAGTGAGAAAAAGCGACGGCACTATTCATGTAGAACAGTGGGATTTGCCCGAAAAAAAGTGGTATAACAAAGCGCCGTTTATCCGCGGCTGCGTAAATTTTGTAACTCAGCTTAAAGAGGGATATTCCTGCATCTCAAGGTCTATGGAGATAAGCGGAATATACGACGAGGGCGAGCCGACAAAGTTTGACGAGTTTTTGTATAAAACATTCGGCGAAAAGGGCGCGGAAAAAGCTGTAACCGTCATTTCGGGAATACTTTCGTTTCTGATGGTCGCGGTAATGCTGGCGGTGTTTTTGTTTGTGCCGAGTTATTTGTTTTCATTGATAGAAAGTATGGTGAAAGCTGATATTTCAATGTGGAAGTCAGCATTTGAGGGCGTTCTTAAGTTGGCGTTGTTTGTGGGATATATGGCAATAGTCGCGCAAACGAAGTCAATGCGCAGAATGTACGGTTTTCACGGCGCTGAACATAAAACCATAGCCTGCTATGAAGCGCATAAAGAACTCACGGTCGAAAACGTGCGCCCTATGACGAGGTTTCACCCAAGGTGCGGAACAAGTTTCATTGTAATAACGCTGTTGGTGAGTATTCTGGTGTATTCGCTTATACCGCTTGAACCGGGAATGTGGCTGGGAATTGAAAACAAGGCGCTTTCCGCTTTGTTAAGAGTATTGATAAAACTGCCGTTTCTGCCGATTGTGGTGGGCATATCATACGAGCTTATAAAACTTGCGGGCAGACACACAAATGTGTTCACAAAAATCATCTCCGCTCCCGGACTTTGGTCGCAGCGCCTTACAACGCGCGAACCCGACGACAGTCAGATAGAGGCGGCAATTGAAGCAATCAAACCTTGCCTGCCGAAAGACGGAGAGGACGACAACTGGTGAACGGACGTTGAAAAACAGAGAATTGCTAAGCGAGATAATATGCAAATTATCCGACAACGGAATTGAAAACGCAGGCTTTGAAGCAAATCAGCTTTTAAGCCTTGCGGGAATAGAGCGAATGAAAATTATTGCCGAACCGAACGGAGAAGCGGATAAAACAGCAGGAATCTCCGTAAAACGTTATTTGGAACGGCGTTTGTCGGGTGAACCTCTTCAGTATATCTTAGGCGAGTGGGAGTTTTACGGACTGCCGTTTAAGGTAGGGAAAGGCGTTCTGATACCGCGTCAGGACACGGAGGTTATTGCTGAACTTGCGAGAGAGTATATTGAAGCAACGGGCGCGGAAAGCGTTCTTGATTTGTGTGCGGGGAGCGGGTGTATAGGAATTGCGCTCGCGAAAACGTGCGGAGTAAGCGCGGTGCTTGTTGAAAATTCACGGGAAGCATTCGGCTATTTAGAGCAAAATATAGCGCTCAACGGCGTTGAAAATCAGTGCAGGGCGGTTTTGGGCGACTGCTTTTGCGAATACGGGAGGTTTGACGTAATAGTTTCAAATCCGCCGTACCTTACGAAATCCGATATGGAAAATCTTCAGCGCGAGGTGACATTCGAGCCGAAATCCGCGCTGTACGGCGGGAACGACGGACTGGATTATTACAGAAAGCTGTTAAATATCCACGCGAAAAACTTTAACGGACTGTTCGCTGTCGAAATAGGAATAGGCGAGGAAGAGGCGGTTATGGAGATATTCAGAGAAAACGGACTTTATCCGTCGCTTGAAAAAGACTTGAACGGAATTTACAGAGTTGTATATGCAAATAAAACATAAACGGAGGAAAAACTTATGGCAATGGAAAAGAAGAAGTCAGCTGCGTCGGCAAAACCCGCTGAAAAAACGGTAGCGCCCGACGAGAAGAAAAAGGCGCTCCAGACAGCGATTGCGCAGATTGAAAGGCAGTTTGGCGACGGAACTATCATGTTTATGGGCGATAACAAGCACATGGACGTTGAACATCTCTCGACAGGCTCGCTTATGCTTGATTTGGCGCTGGGAATAGGCGGACTTCCAAAGGGCAGAATTATCGAGGTGTACGGCACTGAAAGTTCGGGAAAAACAACGCTTTGTCTTCACGCCGTAGCGGAAGCGCAAAAAGCGGGAGGAATGGCGGCGTTTATCGACGTAGAACACGCGCTTGATCCTGTTTATGCGAAAAATCTCGGCGTTGATATAGACAATCTGCTTGTATCACAGCCCGATACGGGCGAACAGGCGCTCGAAATTATTGAAACGCTTGTGCGTTCGGGCGCTATTGATATCGTAGTTCTCGACTCTGTAGCCGCCATGGCAACAAAGGCGGAGATTGACGGCGAAATGGGCGATTCCCACGTCGGCGTTCAGGCAAGACTTATGTCGCAGGCTATGCGAAAACTCACCGCAATTATCGGAAAAACCAACTGCGTTGCGGTATTTATAAACCAAATCCGTGAAAAAATAGGCGTTTTGTACGGAAATCCCGAAACAACTCCGGGCGGACGCGCGCTGAAATTCTACGCTTCCGTAAGAATTGAAGTCAGAAAAGGCGAACCGCTTAAAAACGGCGCGGAAGTCTACGGAAACCGCGTTAAATGCAAGGTCGTAAAGAACAAGGTCGCGCCGCCTTTTAAGACAGCAGAGTTTGATATGATATTCGGACAGGGAATTTCAAAAATGGGCGAGATTGTGGACTGCGCTGTTGAAATGGGAATTATAAAAAAGAGCGGTTCTTGGTTCAGCTATGAAGATATGAAGATAGGACAGGGACGCGACAAGGTGTTTGATTTCTTAAAGGATAACGCAGAGGTTTGCGCTGAAATTGAACAAAAAGTAAGAGCCGAGTTCCTTAAAAAAGCTGAGGGCGAACAGCAGGACGAAAACTCCGATACAAGCGGTCAAACAGCGTCCGACAGCGACGATTTTTCCGAGTTTAAGGAAGAGGATTTGTAATGCTTATAACTGCTTTGTCGGTTTACAAGGGAGATACGTTAGAGGCTGAACTTGACGGCAACAGAAAGGTATACATAAACCGCTTTGCCGCCCTACGCTTCGGTTTGTCAAAAGGCAAAGAAATAACCGAAGAACGCCTTTGTGAGATAAAGGACTATGACACTCTCAGAAAGGCTAAAAAACGCGCGCTGTATCTGCTTGGCGAGAGAGCGTACTGCACGGGTGAACTTCGCGGAAAGCTTGAGAAAACATACGGCGCGGAAATTGCAGAAAGCGCGGTTGAATATGTTTCATCACTGGGCTATCTGAATGACGAGGATTATGCTGAAAAATACGCCGATTATCTTATCACAAGCAAACGTCACGGAATATCAAGAGCGCGCCGGGAAATGCTTATGAAAGGACTTTCGCGTGAAGTTACGGATAATGCGCTTGCGGAATTTACAGAGGAAAAGCTTGATGAAGAACTGCTTTTCGTGATACGGCGAAAATATTCCGCGAAAATCGGCAATATTGACGACCGCCGCAGGACTGCCGCAGCTTTAGCGCGCAGGGGCTATGATTACGGCTCGATAAAGCGGTGTATTGAGATTGCGGTAAATGAAAAGCTTGACGAGGAATTTGAGGAAGAATAAATGAGCGAAAAAACAAAAATTGCGCTTGTGTCGCTTGGGTGCGCAAAAAATCAGGTAGACGCGGAACTTATGCTGCACAAGCTGAATGAAGCGGGATATAAATTTGTTGAAGAACCGGGATTGTCCGATATAACGATACTGAACACCTGCGGTTTTATAACTTCGGCAAAGGAAGAAGCTATCGAGTGGCTGAACGAGCTGATTGCGCTTAAAAACGAGGGCACAATAAAGAAAATCTGCGTCACGGGCTGTCTTTCCGAGCGCTACCGTGAGGAATTTGCAAACGAGTATCCCGAGGTGGACGGTGTTGTCGGAATTTCGGAGTACGGGAGAATTGCCGAGATAATCGGGCAAATCGAAAACGGCGAGCGCATTGTGACATTCGGCGAAAAGGAAAAGCACACAATGGAGGGCGAGAGGATACTTTCAACCGCGCCGTATTATGCATATCTGCGCGTTGCGGACGGCTGTGACAACTGCTGTACATACTGCGCTATACCGCAGATACGCGGGAGATTCCGCTCGCGGACAATGGAGAACGTCATAAATGACGCAAAAGAGCTGTGCGAAAGCGGAGTAAAGGAAGTTATACTTATAGCGCAGGATACAACGCGCTACGGACTTGACCTGTACGGAAAACTTATGCTCCCCGAACTTCTCAATAAGCTGTGCGAACTCGATTTCAAGTGGATAAGGCTTTTGTACTGCTATCCCGAAAGGATAACGGACGAACTCATTTCGGTAATCAAAAATCAGCCGAAAATAGTAAAATACATAGACATTCCCATTCAGCACTGTGACGGGGAAATTTTAAAACGAATGAACCGAAAGGGCGACGAAAATTCTTTGCGGGAACTTATTACAAAACTGCGCAGAGAAATTCCGGGAATAACCCTGCGCACAACGTTTATAACAGGCTTTCCCGGAGAAACCGAGGAGCAGTTCAACCGCTTAGGTGAATTTGCCGAGGAAATGAAGTTTGACAGAATGGGCTGTTTTGCGTATTCGGAAGAAGAAAACACGCCTGCCGCGGATTTTCCCGACCAGGTTGACGAAGAAATTCGCGAACACCGCAAGGAAATCCTCGAAGAACAGCAGGACACCCGCGTTGAAATCGCGTTTAACGCTATGATAGGAGAAACGGCGGAGGTTGTTGTCGAGGGCTTTGACAGATATATCGGCTATTATTTCGGCAGAAGCGCGGCATTTGCGCCCGAAATTGACGGAATGATTTACTTCAAGTCGGATAAAAAGCCCGCTGTCGGGGATTTTATAAATATAAAGCTTATAAAGGTTGTAAACAATAACCTTATAGGAGAGGCGTTATAATGAATTTAGCTAACAAGCTGACAATGTTCCGCGTTGTTCTGGTGCCTTTTTTCCTGGTTTCAATGAGCGTAAGGGAAATACCGCTTCGGTTTTTGTGGGCGCTGATTATTTTCATTCTTGCAAGCATAACGGATATGCTTGACGGGAAGATAGCGCGCAAGTACAATATGGTGACAAACTTCGGGAAGTTTTTAGATCCGCTTGCGGACAAGATTTTAGTCGCTGGCGCGCTTATCTGCTTTGTTGAACTAGGCTGGACAAAAGCGTGGGTAGTTGCAGTCATAATGATGCGCGAGTTTGCGGTTTCGGGCGTAAGGCTTGCGGCTGTTACAAGCGAGAAAAAGACGGTAATTGCCGCGAATATCTGGGGCAAGCTGAAAACCGCGTTTACTATGATTGCAATAATTGCCGTATTGTTTATGTATATCCTCGCGGATTTCGGCGTTATCTGCAATTTGGGAGAAAATACGGGATTTGAGTTTCCGATTGTGATAATAACAGACGTGCTGATGTATATAACTTTGGCGCTCACCGTTATTTCGGGAATAAAGTATATTTATGACTACAGAGAGTGCATTGACGCGCGCAAGTGACGGAGGACAATGGACAAATGAACGAGAATTTAAAGCAGGATTTAAACAAAAAAGCCCCCGAGCGCACAATGCTTATAGCACAGCTTTTGTTTAAGGAAAAGCCAAAAGAGGTTGCTTTTGAGGAAATTAAAGAAACAGTTGAGGATATTTTAGGCGAAACAGAGGGTGTGACAAATTCGCCTAAAATGCCGATTTTTTCGCTCAAAAACTACCGCACAAACTTTAAAAAAGAGGACGGCAAGGAGTATAACAGCGAAATCGACAACGGCGACGGAACGATTTCTGTTCCCGTTATGGTGAATTTCATAATCGGAGAGGAATTAAAACCGCTTGACGATACGCTGACAACAAGCCAGTTTTGGGATTTTAGGGGCAATTTCAGCGATTTTAAGTATCATACGACAGTTTTCGGAATGTTGTCTGACGCAATGGAATATAAAGAACAAGCCGAGTTGTTTTTAAAGGAAATTGAGACTGCGGTGAAATGTTTTCCGACAGCTGAGGCAATTTTTATCCCGCACAGCGGAAAGCTGACTGACGTTAATTATTTCAAAGACGGAATGAAATACGACCTTGCAGGGAGATTTATAAGGACGGCAGTAAACGCAAGGTTTTTCAGAATAGAAAATTCCGATGATTTTGTGGTTGATACTCTCGGAATGTTTGCTTTCGGTATGCCCGATGTTCAGGTTCATTTTCACGGTCTAAAGCCCGATGATGTCGTAAACTATGTCTATAATATAGCAAGCTATCAGTTCAGCGAGGAATTTCCCGTAAAAAGCGGAGATACGATAGACGGACTTGATGAAAGCGGGCATATTTCGGCTGATATTCAGTGGAAAGCGCGGTATGAAAATTCGCTTGTACAGCCTTTAAGAGAGGTGCTTGATGTCAACTGCGGAGAATATGCGGCGGGCAAAAGAAATTAAATCCGATAAGGTCGGCGGTTGAGATAAAATGCTCTGAAAAACGGCGGTGATG
This sequence comes from uncultured Clostridia bacterium, assembly GCA_947625455.1. Lineage (GTDB taxonomy): Bacteria > Bacillota > Clostridia > Oscillospirales > Ruminococcaceae > CAG-115. The sequence goes on from CANQOJ010000035.1 coordinate 9,024, forward strand.
GTTTGAACACAGAAAACGTTGCAACTTCGCGGAAAATGTTTCCGATAATACTTTCGCTGTCGCTGCCGACAATGCTTGAACAGCTGCTGCAGACCGCTGTTCAGTATATAGACACGGCAATGGTTGGTTCTTTAGGAACAAGCGCTACAGCCGCCGTAGGTGCGACAAGCACGGTGAGCTGGCTTGTCGGCAGTACCATATCTGCAATAGGCATAGGATTTCTTGCGTTTATATCACAACGTCTGGGAGCGGGTGAGGAAGAAAAAGCGCGAAAAGCCGCAGGACAGGCAGCGCTTGCGGTGATTGCGGCGGGAGTATTCTTCACACTGCTCACAACTTTGTTAAGCGGGCAAATCCCCGTGTGGATGAGCGTAGACGAAAATATCCGCGAAATGGCGTCGCGGTATTTTTTGATTTTATACTCGCCTATGCTGTTCAGAACGGCAAGCATTATATTTGGAACAGTTCTACGTTCTGCGGGCGACACGAAAACACCTATGCTTGTCGGCGCGGGAGTAAACATTCTGAATATCATACTGAACTTTTTTCTGATTTATCCTACGCGCAGCATACATATTTTCGGCAGTTCAATTACGGTAATCGGCGCAGATTTAGGCGTAGACGGCGCGGCAATAGCAAGCGCGGTATCATATGTTTTCGGCGGTACGGCAATAACCATAGCCTTGTGGAAACACGGCAGAATATCGCCGAAAGGGCAGAGCTTAAAGCCCGATTTGGTGATAATAAAGGCATGTTTTCGGGTTGCGCTTCCGAATATGCTGCAAAGATTTGCAACGTCGCTTGGATACGTTGTGTTTGCGTCAATGATAAACTCGCTCGGCGAAACAGCCGCGGCAGCGCATACCATAGCGAATACGGTTGAGAGCCTGTTTTATATACCCGGATACGGAATGCAGACAGCGGCGGCTGCGCTTGCGGGCAACGCATTTGGCGCAGGTGACGAGGGCAGGCTTAAATGTCTGGTAAAGACGATAATGCCGATTGAAGTGGTGTTGATGATAGTTTCGGGAGGACTGCTGTTTATATTCGCCCCGCAGCTTATGGGCATTTTCTCAAAAGACAGCGCTGTAATTGAACTAGGAGGAACAGTCCTTAGAATGGTCGCAGTATCAGAGCCGTTTTATGGCGCGTCAATCGTAATCGAGGGGATAATGCAGGGACTTGGCAAGACGGTATACCCCTTTGTCTGCAACGTCCTGGGAATGTGGCTTGTGAGAATAGCGGGAACATTTGTATTCACAAGAATAATAACGGGCGGTCTTGTCGGCGCATGGGCTTGCATGATAGGGCATAACATAACGCTGTTTATCCTGTTTGCCGTTTATTTCATGACGGGCAAGTGGAATCCGTTCCAAAAATTAAAACAAAAGGCGTAGATGAATGTCCCCAAAAGGTTCTACTTCTACTTGTAATGGAATTGTCTCTCCGCCTCGTGCGGAGCGTACTTTTGCACGAAAAAAGCGGCGAAACGCCGCTTAAATCATATCGGGTGCAAATTATCTACAGTCTGAGGGTTGACTTTTTATACGCTCTGTTATTTCGATTGTTCATTTCTACATCTGTCAATTTCCTCGATTATCTTAAAATAATCGTCAATCTCCTTTTGCGCGTCTTTTTCCGAAAGTCCATATTCTTTCATGACAAGATTAAGCACTGTTCCTATTGAGCAGTCCTGTGAAAATTTGTCGCGGATAAAGTCCATAACATCCATACTAAAACTCCTCCAGACTGTCGATAAAGCCCCATCTGCGTCGTCAGCTGTAATGCAACAGCCACAAAGGCTAGTTGCATTACAGCTTCCTAGCATCTGGGGCTTTCTCAACAGTCTGGGATTTAGCTTTATATGCAGTCTATTACTTGTTGTCGCTATTCGTTTCGTTCTGCTTTTTAAGCAAATCGCGTATTTCCGTAAGTAAAAGTTCTTCCTTTGTGGGTGCGGGAGGCTCGGCAGGCTTTTCTTCTTCCTTTTTCTTGCCGATAGACATAAGCTTGTTCATTCCCTTTATCATAAGGAATAAAATGAACGCAAGAATGAAGAAGTTGATAACTGTCGTTATGAAATGCCCGTAGTTAAGGGCAAGAGCCGTTGCCTGCTCGGTATCAAGTCCGTCATAGTTAACCCACGGCAATTTTATCATTCCCGCAATTTCCGTGCCGCCGACAGATGCAATAAGCGGGTTGATGAAATCAGCGGTCAGCGCCGTTACTATCGTCTGAAACGCACCGCCTATAATAACGCCGACAGCCATGCTCATAACGTTGCCTTTTAGGGCAAATTCCTTAAATTCCTGAAAAAATTTTTTCATAATAAACTTCCTTTCAAAATTTGTTTACAAGAAATATTTTACCACAATCGTCCTATTTTGTCAATAATTTCTTCAAATAAATTCCCGTATATGACTTCGGATTTTCGGCAATATCTTCGGGAGTACCGCATGCCACAACCGTTCCTCCTCCGTCGCCGCCCTCAGGTCCCATATCGATTATATAGTCCGCGCATTTTATAACGTCAAGATTGTGTTCAATGACAAGCACGGTATTTCCCGCGTCGGCAAGCGCCTGCAGAATATCAATCAGTTTTTGAACGTCAGCTGAGTGAAGTCCTGTTGTCGGTTCATCAAGAATATAAATCGTTTTTCCCGTAGAACGCTTTGAAAGTTCAGTCGCAAGCTTTATCCTCTGCGCTTCACCGCCCGAAAGGGTAGTAGAGCTTTGCCCTATTTTGATATAGCCTAAGCCGACGTCGTTAAGCGTTTTCAGCTTGTTGTAAATGCGCGGGATATTCGCGAAAAACTCCACGCCCTCCGCGACAGTCATGTCAAGAACATTGTAGATATTCTTGCCCTTGTATTTAACTTCAAGCGTTTCGCGGTTGTATCTCTGCCCTTTGCACACCTCGCACGGAACATAAATATCAGGCAGAAAGTGCATTTCAATCTTCAATATTCCGTCGCCCTCGCACGCCTCACATCTGCCGCCCTTGACGTTGAAAGAAAACCGTCCTGCCGTATAACCGTGCATTTTTGCGTCGCTTGTCTGCGCGAACAGCTCGCGTATATCCGAGAAAACGCCCGTGTATGTTGCGGGATTTGAGCGCGGCGTCCTGCCGATAGGCGACTGGTCTATCATAATCACCTTGTCAAGGTTTTCAATGCCTTTCATATCCGCGAATTTTCCCGCTCTCACGCGACCTCTGTTCAGCTTTCCGAAAAGATTTTTGTAGATTATTTCGTTCACAAGCGAACTTTTTCCGCTTCCCGAAACTCCCGTAACACAGGTGAAAATTCCGACAGGCACGTCAACGTTTATCTTTTTGAGGTTGTTTTCTTCCGCGCCTATTACTTTCAGCCATTTTCCCGTCAGCTTTCTGCGTTTTTTCGGCACGGCAATCTTCTTTTTCCCGCTCAGATATTGACCTGTTATCGAGTCCTTGCATTTAAGAAGCCCTTTAAGTTCACCGCTGTAAACGACATTCCCCCCGTGAACACCCGCCAGAGGACCTATATCAACAATCCAGTCCGCGGCGCGCATAGTGTCCTCGTCATGTTCAACAACAATAAGAGTGTTTCCCAGATCGCGAAGATTTTTCAGCGTAGCAATAAGCTTGTCATTGTCGCGCTGATGAAGTCCTATGCTCGGCTCGTCAAGGATATACAGAACACCCGTAAGCGCGCTCCCTATCTGCGTTGCAAGCCTTATGCGCTGACTTTCGCCGCCCGAAAGAGAGCCTGCCGCTCTCGAAAGCGTGAGGTATTCAAGCCCCACCGAGCGCAGAAAACCAAGCCTTGACTTGATTTCTTTCAATATCTGCCCCGCAATCATTCTGTCGTGATTTGACAACTCCAGATTGTCCACAAAATCCAGCGCATTCAAAACCGACATCTTGCAGAAATCCATTATATTTATCCCGCCGACAGTCACCGACAGCGCCAAATCATTCAGCCTTTCCCCGTGACACTTAGGACATTCCACGTCGCTCATAAAGTCCTCAAGCGCGTCCTTTGAGTAGAATTGCCAGCCCTGCGCCTCGTTATAACGCCTTTGCAGGTTGTTTGCAACGCCCTCAAATTCGGTGTAGTATTCGCCTCCGCCTTGTTTCTTCGGGCGCTTTACAAGTATCTTTTCGCCGTTTGTTCCGTACATCAGCTCGTTTATTGCCTTTTCGGGAAATTCCGCAACGGGCTGTTCAACGCTTACGTTGTTTCTTTCGCATATCGCGTCAAAGTACATTGAAGCGATTGTTCCCTCTGAATAATTCCAGCCGTAGGCTTTTATAGCGCCGTCTTTGATTGAAAGATATTTGTTTGGCATTATAAGGTCGGGATCAATTCTCCTGTAACTGCCTATTCCCGTACATTCCGGGCAAGCGCCTAAAGGATTGTTGAACGAGAACATTCTCGGCACAAGTTCGTCAACCGAAACTCCGTGTTCCGGGCAGGCGTAGCTTTGTGAGAAATGCAGTTCCTCACCGTCTATAACGTCAATATAAATAAGACCGCCCGTGAGATTTCCCGCCGTTTCAATACTCTCCGCAAGCCTTGAGCGAATACCGTCCTTTATGACAAGTCTGTCAACTATTATCTCAATCGAGTGCTTGATGTTTTTTTCAAGAGTTATCTTCTCGTTCAGGTCGTATGTTATACCGTCTGCCCTTACTCGTGAAAATCCAGCTTTTCTCGCGCTCTCAAACTCCTTTTTGTGTTCGCCTTTTCTTGCTCTGACAACAGGCGCGAGAACTTGAAATTTCGTTTTTTCGGGAAGTTCAAGTATCTTGTCCACAATTTCATCAACCGTCTGCTGTTTTATTTCTCTCCCGCAGACAGGGCAGTGGGGAATACCTATCCTTGCATACATAAGGCGCAGATAGTCGTATATTTCGGTAACAGTGCCGACAGTGGAGCGCGGGTTTTTCGAGGTTGTTTTCTGGTCGATAGAAATAGCGGGTGAAAGTCCCTCTATGCTGTCAACGTCGGGCTTTTCCATTTGCCCCAGAAACATTCTCGCATAACTTGAAAGGCTCTCCATATAACGTTTTTGCCCGTCGGCAAAAATCGTATCAAATGCCAGAGAACTTTTTCCCGAACCCGAAACGCCCGTCAGCACAACAAGCTTGTCCCTCGGTATTGTAACGTCAATATTATTGAGATTGTGTTCCCTTGCGCCTTTTATTATAATTTTATCATTTGCCATAGTTAGCTCCTTTTAGAGGTAAGAGGTAAGCGCATTATCCGCCTTGCGGCGGATAACGCTGTAAGAGGTAAGAATTTTGAATGAAAGGTTATTTGTTCATTCCTGCAGTTCTTTTATTCTGTCGCGCAGGAATGCCGCGTGTTCAAAATCAAGCAGTTTCGCGGCTTTCTTCATCTCTACCGTATACCTTGCAATCAGCTGTTCGCGTTCGCGTCTCGGAAGTTTCTTATAATCGCTCTTCTTCATCTTCTTGTCAGTCTTTCTCGTAATTTCAAGAACATCACGAACTTCCTTTACTATTGTTTTCGGAACAATTCCGTGTTCTTTGTTGTAAGCCTGCTGAATTTCGCGCCTGCGAAGAGTTTCGGTTATTGCGTTTTCCATTGACTGCGTGACAAAATCCGCGTACATAATAACCGTACCCTCGGCGTTTCTTGCCGCGCGTCCTATTGTCTGTACAAGAGAAGTTTCCGAGCGGAGAAAACCCTCTTTGTCCGCGTCAAGTATCGCCACCAGCGACACTTCGGGAATATCCAGCCCCTCTCTCAGCAGGTTTATTCCCACAAGCACGTCAAACACACCCTCGCGCAAATCGCGTATTATCTCCATTCGTTCAATGGTATCAATATCGTGGTGCATATACCTTACTTTTATTCCCGCTTTATCGAGAAACTCTGTCAAATCCTCCGCCATTTTCTTCGTAAGCGTTGTAACCAAAACACGCTGTTGTTTTTCAACTCTGGTATTTATCTCCGAAATAAGATCCTCAATCTGTCCGTCAGTCGGCTTAACAATGATTTCGGGATCCAGTAACCCCGTAGGACGGATTATCTGTTCAACTATCCGAACAGACTTTTCACGTTCAAATTCGCCCGGTGTTGCCGAAACGAAAACGGCTTGATTTACCTTTGCGTAAAATTCGTCAAAATTCAGCGGTCTGTTGTCATAAGCGCACGGAAGTCTGAACCCGTAATCAATAAGGTTCTTTTTTCTTGCCACATCACCGCCGTACATTCCTCTGACCTGCGGGAGGGTAACGTGACTTTCGTCAACCATCAGCAGAAAATCTTCGGGGAAGTGGTCTATAAGCGTAATGGGGGTACTTCCTTTTGGTCTGCGCGCAAGCACTCGCGAACAGTTTTCAACGCCCTTGCACGTTCCTATTTCCCTCAGCATTTCCATATCGTACCTTGTTCGCTGTTCAATCCTCTG
>CANQOJ010000036.1 GCA_947625455.1 uncultured Clostridia bacterium
ACCCTTTCGGGCGGTCAGCAGCAGCGTATAGCTATTGCAAGAGCGCTTACAATGCAGAACAGGATCATCTTCTTTGACGAACCTACGTCAGCGCTGGATCCGGAAATGGTGCAGGAGGTTCTTGACGTTATGATTGAACTTTCGCACGAGAAGAACTTCACAATGGTCGTTGTGACGCATGAAATGGGGTTTGCAAGAGAGGTTGCGGACAGGGTTGTATTTGTTGACGGCGGGAATATTCTTGAAGAGGGAACTCCCGAACATTTCTTCACAAACCCGCAGAATGAACGCACAAAAGCGTTTTTAAGCAAGATAATAAGATAAAATTACGTCATTTGACGTAACAGGCTGTCGATAAAGCCTGAGGTTGGACGTTTTATACAGTCTGTAACGTCTTTTGACGTTAATATAAAACAAAAGAACATTAGAAAGGAAGTTTTATTATGAAACTCAAAAAGATTTTAGCAATGGTTATGGCTGCGGCAATGTGCGCGGTCGGATTTGCGGGCTGCAGTTCGGAGGGTGATTCAAGCACGCCCGACACGGGAAATTCAGGAAATTCCGCAAATTCGGACAGCGCCGCAAATTCCGAAAACAGCGGAACAACGGGCGCTGACTACTCTGACAAAATTCTGAAAGTCGGCGTAAAGGATTCCGTTATCGGTTTCGGCTATAAAGATCCGCTTTCGGGAGAGTACAGCGGAATGGAAATCGAACTTGCCAAGAAGATTGCGCAGGAACTCGGTTTCAAGGACGTTGAATTTACTACCGTAACGGCGGCGACAAGAACAGAGCTTCTTGATTCGGGCGACCTCGACTGCGTTATAGCGACGTTTACGATCACCGATGAAAGAAAAAAGAGCTGGGATTTCTCAACTCCGTACTACACGGACGCAGTAACTGTGCTTGTTGAAACAGCGGACGGCATAACAAACCTTGACGGACTTGTAGGCAAGAAAATCGGAGTTTCAACCGGTTCAACTTCTGCGTATAACCTCGCAAAAACCATGAGCGAAAAAGGCTTGCTCGGCGATTATACCGTTCCCGAATCATCAGCGGATTTCGACATCTCCTCGTTTAACGAGAAAGGCACAAAGTTTGAACAGTTCGCAGATTACCCCGCTATTTCAAACGCAATGGCGGCAGGCACGGTAGACGCGTTCTGCGTTGATAAGTCAATTCTTGCAAACTTCAAGACTGACGACAGAAGCTACATTGAGGACACATTCTCTCCACAGGATTACGGCGTTGCTACACGCAAGGATTCCGAACTTTCTGCGCCTATCGAGGAACTTATCACAAAGTGGCTCTCTGACGGCACTATTGACGGACTTATCTCCGAGTTTAAATTAAACTGATAAAAAAGTTTTTTCTTCATTGTTTTCCTGAGGGTACGGCGGCGGAGCAGTCAAAACTATTTCGCCGCCTATTCGCGGGTTTTGGGAGGCTGTTATGTTTGAACAAGAAAAATGGGAAATCGTCTGGAATCACCGTCAGAGCTTTATAGACGGAACAATTTCCACGGTGATTATGGCGCTTGCGGGACTTGCAATTGCGCTTGTACTCGGCGTTATATTCGGGCTTATGTCCACAAGCCATAGCAAACCGCCGCGCATAATTTCGAGGATCTATGTTGAGTTTATACAGAACACTCCTCTTATGCTTCAGGCGCTGTTTTTGTTTTACTCGGTGGCATTTTCGGGAGTAAAGGGATTTACGGCATTGATGTGCGGTATTGTGGCGCTCGGCATATATCACGGGGCATATATTTCCGAGGTAGTGAGGGCGGGAATAACGTCTGTGCCTAAAGGTCAGAGCGAAGCGGCATATTCGCAGGGTTTCTCGCAAATACAGACCATGTTTCTTATTGTCCTCCCGCAGACGATAAAAGTCATTCTGCCGCCCATGGTAAACCAAGTTGTAAACCTCATCAAAAACACCTCATGTATGTTTCTTGCTGGCGGCGCAGTCGACCTCATTTCGAGGACAAACGCGTTTGCTGTCGGCGAGGGCACTGCTTCTGCGGCAGGACAGGGGTATATTATAGGAGGAGTTATTTTCTTCGTAATATGCTTCCCGCTTTCAACGCTTGCGTCAAGATGGGAAAACAGGCTTAAAAACCGCGATGTATCCTCGAATAAAAAGGAGGGAGCGAAATGAACGAAATTCAGGGCAGTTTAAAGATGATAACAAACGGCGACGTGCTTGTTTACCTGATTAAAGGTCTGGGATTTACGGTCGTTATCGCGGTTTTCGCGGTGCTTCTCGGACTTGTCATAGGTACAATTCTGGCTCTGGCAAGAAATTACTGCACAAGCAAGAAAACCGTGATTTTCAAGTGGCTTGCGACTGCATATATCGAAATATTCCGCAACACTCCGCTTATGCTCTGGATATTTATAGGACTTGTATATTTCCCGTCAGTTGACGTCTCGGCTGAATTTTCAAAGGCGCTAGGTCTTTCAAGAACTGAGATAGCGCTGCTTATCAAGGGCATTATAGCGTTAATTCTCTTCACCTCATCGGTTATTGCGGAGATAGTAAGAGGCGGACTTAATTCAATTCCCAAAGGTCAGTTTGAAGCCGCGTATTCGCAGGGTTTCGGCATTGTACAGACGCTTGCTTTAATTGTACTTCCGCAGACTTTCAGAAACATAGTTCCTACGCTTTTAAGCCAGGTTATCACAACCGTTAAGGACACGTCATATATAGCAAACATAGCTGTTGCTGAATTGCTTGGCAGGACGTTTCAGGTTATCCAGATTTCACCGCGCTACACGGGTTTTACCTCGCAGAATGTATCGGACGTTTTCGTGCTTTGCGGACTTGCGTGCGTGATGTATTTTGCGATAAACTTCACGCTTTCGTGCATAGTAAGGCGTATGCAGAAACCTAAAGTAAGAAAGCCGGTTTCGGTATGATGAAGATTTTGATTAACGCGCCGTTTTCAAAGGAAAACAGGCTTGCTTTGCTTTCGGCAGGCAAAAGCTTTGAAGAAACGGATAACATTGAACTTGCCGATATAATTATCGGGGATATTCCGGACGAATATTTCGGGAAGCTTGATAATTTGAAATGGCTTCAGCTTGCAAGTGCGGGCGCGGACAGGATAATTTACAACAATGCGATTTCGGATAAAACCGTTCTTACAAACTCTTCCGGGGCATTTGGAGAAGTTATCTCGGAATATGTCATAGGCGGCATTCTTTGCCTGTTTCGTGATTTTTTCAGCTATCGTGAAAATCAACTCGAAAAGCGCTGGCACGACACAAAACAAGAGCGTATGATTTTCGGTTCAACAGCGTTGATACTCGGCTGCGGGAATATCGGCAAATGCGTTTCAACTCGTTTGAGGGCATTTGGTGCAAAAACCGTTGGGGTAAGGCAAAGCAGTGAAAAATGCTCCGAATTTGATGAAACATATTCAGTTGAAACTCTTGACAGCTTACTGCCAAACGCCGACATCATTGTCTGCGCACTGCCCAGAACGCCGAAAACCGAACATCTTTTAAACCGCGAGCGGCTTATGCTGATTAAAAACAGCGCTGTTATCGTAAACGTCGGACGGGGAAATGTTATAGATACAAACGCGCTTTGCGGGAAGCTGAAAAGGGGAGAATTGTTCGGCGCGGTGCTTGACGTTTTTGAAAACGAACCGCTTGAAGATACCTCACCGCTTTGGGATATGAAAAACGTGTTTGTCACCCCGCATATTTCGGGAAAATCGTTCGGTCATTCCGAAAGGACCGAAATGCTGATAGCAAAAATCTGTGAAGAAAATCTAAGGCGGTTTGCAGATAGGAAACCGCTTATAAATGTTGTTCAAGGGAATTATGAAACTTGATTTTAAAAACGCGCGCATAGGAAGCAGGATTATCAAATCGGCAGTAGGAGTAATGCTGTGTTATGCCGTGTATTTATTGAGAGGCAGAAGCGGACTGCCGTTTTATTCAATGCTTGCGGTATTGTGGTGCATACAGCCGTATACCGACAAATCGCTGTTAATGGCTGCGCAAAGGACGGTAGGAACTCTTATCGGCGCATTTTACGGGCTGATAACGATACTGATTGAAATATACGTTTTTCCTATTTATGAAAACGTCGCAGGTTATCTTGTAAACGCTTTAATGCTTATACCCGTGCTGTTTACAACGGTTGTGCTGAAGAAGAAAAACGCGTCGTATTTTTCCTGCGTTGTGTTTCTTTCGATTACGGTAAACCACATAACGGACAGCAATCCGTTTTTATTTGTAATGAACCGTGTTATTGACACGTTTATAGGGATTGCAATAGGGCTTGTGGTGAACTTGGCGAGACTGCCGAGGAGAAAGATAAAAGACTGTCTGTTCATAGCCGAACTTGACGATATGCTTTCGGAAAATACCGAGGAATTACAGCCGTATACGGTCGTTGAACTGAACCGCATGATAAAAGAGGGACTGAAATTCACGATAGTCACCATGCGCACGCCCGCGTCTTTGATGAAGCCGCTGAGCGATATACAGCTTAATTTGCCCGTAGTGGCAATGAACGGCGCGGTGCTTTATGACATAAAGGAAAATTCGTACATAAGGGCGTATGTTATCTCGCAGGAAACCTGCAAAATACTTCACGAAATGATTTCATCAGCGGGCGTCAACTGCTTTACAAACGCGCTTCGCGGTGATTCGCTGATGATATATTATGACAAACTTGAAAACTATGCGGAAACGGCGATCTTTGAAACGCTGAAAAAATCTCCGTATCGAAATTATGTAAACCTTGACGTGCCGCCTGAGGACAAGATAATTTATCTTATGACGATTGATACCGAGGAGAAAATCTCCGCGCTTTATAAAACCATTTCCGAAAGCGAAATCGGAAAAACGCTGAAGATACTTTGCTATCCGTCAAATGACTACAAAGGTTTTTCGTATATTAAAATTTACAACAAGAATGCCGACAAGGATTACATGATTAAATATCTGTCGGAACTTTGCGGAGTTCAAAAGGTCATTCCGATTAAAACCCAAAAGCACGGACTTAACGGCATAGCCCGTGAGCTCAAGAGGGCGTTTGAACCGCTTGTTATATCGAAACGGGGCGCAGAATAATTTTCTTACAGCAGTACTTGACGGTCGATTTGCAATATGATATAATAATATTGTCATTTAATAATTCAAAGTACGGAGAAAAGATATGTCAAAAAGAGATTCAAAATCACGGATTTTGTACATTTATCAGATCTTGCTGCAAGAAACAGATTCAGAACACAAAATCACAATTCAGCAAATAATCGACAAGTTGTCGGAACTAGGAATTACGGCGTACCGCAAAACAATCATATCCGATATTGACGAACTCAGAAACTTTGGCGCGGACATTGTCAGCGTCCGCAGTTCACAAAACCTGTATTATCTAAACAGCGGATTGTTCTCTCTGACAGAACTTAAGTTGCTGGTTGACGCGGTGTGCTGTTCGCATTTTATAACTTCGGCTAAATCTACTGAACTTATCAAAAAGCTTGGCAATATGACAAGCATTTATAACAAAGACAAGCTTGGCTGTCATATATATTTGTCGCAAAGGTTAAAGTCAGACAACGAGGAAATTTACAGCGTTGTTGATACCGTCAATGATGCCGTAAATCAAAACCATCAGATTTCATTTCAGTATTTTGAATATGACGCTCAGAAAAACAAAATTTTGAAAAATGACGGAATTAAATACAAATTAAGTCCTTACGGAATGACATGGGACGACGGGAATTATTATGTCATAGGATATTCCGTAAAGCATGAAAAAGTAATTACGTTTCGTGCTGACAGAATGCTGAATGTTGAAATAATGAATGTTATTTGTGTTCCCAAACCTGATGATTTTAATATCGCGGAATTTGTAAACAGAAACTTCCATATGTACAGTTCAGATGAAGTAGTAAAGGTAACGCTTAAATGCAAAAATGAACTTATGAAGTCGGTGATAGATCGCTTTGGTTTAGACGTGGAAACCATTCCTTTAAAAGACGGCTCTTTCAAAGCAATCATTGAAGTCGCGCCAAGTCGAACATTTTTCGCGTGGGTGTTTCAATTCAATGGGGAAATTAAAATTATAAGCCCCGCAAAGGTGAGAAAAACATTTATTGAAATGGTTAAAAAATACTATTGAATAAATTCGTCTGCGTTAGTGCATATTTTCACCAACATGTACGGTATGGACGATAATATGACAATACCCCCATGAAAAAATTTAGATTGTGAGCACAAACCGCCAACCTCCCCTCTAATCTCCCGCAATTTATGCAACGCACACAAAAACGCAAAAAATTATTTGGCAACTTTTAACAAATTTAAAAAACATCCTTGACAGTTTGCAATATTTGTGATAACATAACTTCAGAGATTAAGAAAATCTCTCGTATATTCGGAACCTACTTTTTGCAGGTTCTGTCTCAACTTTGGTATGAGTTAAAAAAATAGTGCGCAGTTATGGTAATTTAGTGCTGTATAATACTTTGGTACTGTAATTATTGCCGTTTAAGCCCTTAGCCTGCCCATACCGGGTGTGCTAAGGGCTTTCTTAGTATTTCCGGTGTACGAAAAATTTTTTGAATCTTAAAGGAGGATAAAGTTATGAGCAACTTTATTCGTAAACTATTCGAGAACGACGAGGACTTGGACATCACAGAAGAAATCACAGAGGAAGATGAAGTTTACAAGGATCCCTTTTTTTCAATAACTGAAGAAGCTTTGAAATCGTCAATTGCTTCAGAAAATTTATCCGAACAAATTCAAAAATTAGCAGACAAGTATAAGCCGACTGACAATTCGCAGAAGAAACCCTTTCATATAGCTGTAATGGGAGAGACAAGGTCAGGCAAAAAATCTGCTGTTGCGCCTTTGTTAAAAAGCCCGGAATTGTTGCTGAAACTTCGCGACAGGTCAGGCAGAAAACCTGAAGTTATTGTTGAAACGCACTTAGTTAAGGGCACGGAGGGCATTAAAGTCTATATAACCTGGAATGAAAGTGCGCTTAAAAACACATCAGCGCCGCCTGAACTCAGAAATAAAAAATATAATGAACTTTTAAACGGCAATATCGGAGATGTGCTTAAAGAACTTGGGTTTAAAAAACTTAATAAATCAGAGGACTTTAACGCGCTTTATGTTCATGTTGACGAAGTGATAAAATCCATAAACGGACAGCAGATGAACCCCGAATTTATCGGGAAACTTATCAGCACCGAGGGCATAGGCAGATATGTAAAGCGTGTTGTGTTTCAGGCTGCGCCGAGTTACGAGTTTGCAAAGGTGCTAAGAGAAAAGAATATCGACCTTTATATTCGCGATACGGGAACTCTTGTGGATATTGCGCTTGATGACAAGAAAATCACAGGCAATATTCCCTCGCCGGCGGATTATGGACTTGACGGTCTGGACGCTGTTGTTTTTATGGCTACTGACAACATGCCTTGTTGTGTTTCCAAAGCTTACAAGAATTTTCTCGCAATTGTCCTCAGGGCAGTGCCTGTGTTTATGATAGCCCGCGACAAATCTATGACAGCTGAACTTAAATACAGATACAGCCCTGTTACCAAAGAAAGCGTTAAGAATTATCTGGCGCAGCTGCAGGAAAACACGCTGCCTAACTACAAGGATTCCGCTGACGCCTTTTATGGAGACGCATATGCATTTATGGAAAAAATGGGAGTTGTCTGCAGAAAAGATGATAACGAATGGGCGTTTTGCGACGCGTTTCTGGTGCGAAAAAGGGTTGAATATTTAGTGCCGTATGTGAAAGAACTGGGAAACTCAGGGTACACCGCAGAACAAGCCGTATCGTCCGAAAATTTTAAAATCTACCAAATGGTTTGCACGCAGATTTTCTCCGAGATAATTGAAAAGACGGAAGATTTGTATACAAGAATGAGCAAAATCGCCCATACGCCGGTGGTAAAAGAATTTCTTGCAGCATACGATATAATGCAGAAAAACGGCAATTTGAATTTTGATATGACGCCTGCTTTGACTTATTATAAAACCGAAGATCTGGCAAACGACCTTTTGAACCCAGAATGTTCTGTCCTTGGCGAGCGGGGCGGTATTACCATGCTGAACAACGGCAAACTCCGATACCCTGCTGCCGCTGTTATGGCGGCGACCGCCTGCAAGGATATCTTCAAAGTTATCAATAATACGCCGTTTTCTCAGGGAATAAAAGACGCGCTCCCCGATATATCGGAAGATTTGCTCTCCAAGCTATTGAGCAAATCAATGGTAAGCAAAACCCTTATGAACACTCTCTATCGTTTCATTGACACCGACGCGTGCATACAGCGGTACCCCATCATCAACCGTTATATCGTCTGCGAGAGCATATTGCCTGAGCGGGGTTGTTATTATTTGTCAAGGGAAAAGGTCATAGACAGCGTTATAGACAACATTGTCAAGGCTTTTGCTGTATTCCTCCTGCTGGACAAAGGCGCTGAAACTGAACATCAGCTTACGGAAGCTGAAGAATAAGAAATAAGAGAGGCTAAAGCGTAAAAACTTTAGCCTCTTGATTTTTTACTTCTCAATAAAAGTATAACTCCCGTCATTCTTAAAATAATTCAGCACGTCATTCCATTCTTCGGGAGTTAAGTTCTGGCTGTTGATAAAGCCTGTCTTGTCGTTGGATAAAAATATGCTGATGTATTTTTCAAAACCGTATTCCCTGTCGCCCTTGTATTCAAAATGAAAACTTGTTTTTCCGTAATCAAAATCACTTTTGCCGAATTTGTCCTCTTTTTTCTGAACAGACTTTTCCCAGCCTGCAAAACGCTTTGTAAACCATTCTTCTATTTTGTCGGCAGGAAGCGGTTCAAATTGCTCGCGGTAACTGTCGTCGGGCTTTGCGGTGCATAATTTATGACGGACATCGCGCGTAGGCAAAACAGATTTGTCGTGCGGTCTTATAAACTCCAGTTCTTTTTCAATAATGTTCGGGTATTCCCCGTCATGAAACAGCGCATATACTACGCTCTCCAGACCGTCAGATGATTCCCAGTATTCCGCACAGTATTCTATATATTCATCTCCGTCCCAGTCGTTTCCCGTAAGGCGATTAAGTTCATCGCAGATATCATCGGGAAAATCATAATATATCTCCGCAACATCGTCGACAATCTTCTCAACCTTTTTAAGCAGCGCCTTGTCCTTTTTTACCTTATCCCAGTCAAGCATTGTACAGACCTCCTTTTTAGAATATAATCATTATATCATATTTTTTGATAAAATGCAAGCAGGAATTGTCAGTTTGCTTCTAGATGTTAGAGATTAAGAGGCTAGAGGCTAGAGTTGAAGTCAGAACAAGTTTGTTTTTCAAGATTTGTTTTGACTGAAATTCTAGCCTTTATCACTTGACAATTAAGCTGAAGTGTGTTATAATTAACGCGAATTAAAAGATTAAGCGGAGGGAATATGACAAAAAAGGTAAAAATTATAATAGGTTCGATTGCAGGCGGCGCTGTACTGCTGGGCGGTATTGCTTATAAAAGCAATACGAGAGATTATATTTCGGATTTTGCGATTGCGGGCATGGGCTCGGAAAGTTCGGCAGCTGACGTGCAGTCTGAAATTGACCGTGTTCAATCCAAAAGCGAGCCTGCTGAAAGTGATGTTGCTCAGTCAGCGCCCTTTGAACAAAGCACAGGCAGTGTTGACTTAAATTCTGCTTCAACTCCCGAACAATCGTCAATTGACGTCAACTCTTCAGCTTCATCAGTTTCAACTACAAATTCCGTTCCTAAACAATCTTCATCAAGCCAAAAATCCGCAACCGCAAACACAAGTTCCGTTCCTAAGCAATCATCAAGCGTTAAACAAACCGAAAGCAAACCTGCCGCAAGCAGTTCAAAACCTCAATCGTCCAAAAGCAAAAGTTCATCTGTTGACCGTTCTCCGTCTGCTGAAAGCACACCGTCAGCGCATGCCGAGAGTTCAACACCCGCGCCGCAGGTTTCAAACAACGAACAATCCGATTACTATGTCCTCAACACAAACTCGAAAAAGGTTCACTTGCCGTCCTGCGGTTCGGTTAAAACCATAAAGTCCGAGAATTATGCCGAAACAGACGACCTTGCTTCGGCAATTAGTCAGGGATATACGGCTTGTAAGCGTTGTAAACCCTTCTAAAAGCTAGAAATTAAGAGGTTAGAGGCTAGAGTTTATGCCAAAACAAGATTTGCCTTTAAAACCTTGTTTTAGTTCAAACTTTAGCCTCTTAAATTCTAATCTCTTTTGCATTGAGTGTACGGTTAAGGAATTTTGAAGAGAGGAAATTCAATGAAACAATTTATTGCGTCCGACATTAGCGTCAACCACAAAGAAAAAAGAGACGCATATGAAGATGTTATTAAATTTATCAACAGCGACGTTTGCTATGACGGAACAGTATGCGTGCTTTACGGGCTTAGCGGGACAGGTAAGACAACTTTAATGAAACAAGTTATGGCTGACACTGCCGACAAATTTTCCTCTCTGTTCTTGGAAACAACTCAAAACGACGCCATGAATGATTTATATTCCTGCCTTGATAACGCTGTTGACAACGGCGTCAGATGTGTGTTTATTGATGAGATTACCGACATACCCGATTTTATTGAAGAAAGCGCGCTGCTTGCAGATATTTACGCGAAAAAGGGGTTGAGGATTGTTCTTTCGGGCAAGGATTCTCTGAGTTTTGTTTTTGCAGAGAACCACAGTTTGTTTGATAGAACCGTGCATATATGCACTAACTATATCTCGCTTGAGGAACATTGCAGAATTTTCGGCACAACAGATATAGATGATTATATAAGCTACGGCGGATTTACAAAACGCATTGTTTATGATTATATGACTGCTTGCAGATATATTGATGACGCTGTATCGGGCAATATTTCGCGAAGCATGGAAAAGCTTTCGGGATTTTCAAAATCTGCGGAATTTGAAAAGGTGACTTTTGAGGAAATAAGAACCGTCATTGAAAAAATGGTTCAAAAATACAGCGGAATAAATTCGGCAAGTAGTGACCTGACAAAAAAAGACAACGGCAACTTTAACCCGTATCAGGAAACGGAAAGCTTTAATCGGCTTCGAGAGAGCAATCCCAACGCAATTCAGGAATTTGTTAAGTCTATAAACGCCGACGCGCAAATCGTTCACAAGTTTACCGAAGATATGATAATAAGGCTTGAAAACGACTTGATACGTCTCAGTTTTATTTCCGAAACAGACAGGCGGGATTTTTTCTGTGATGAAAACTTCAAATGGAGAAGTTCATTCTTGAAAAAGGAGTGCTGTATAATTCAGCCTGCTGTTAAATATTATCATCTGAAAAAGGCTTTGGAGTTTGGCGGTTATAAACCTGACGCAAAGATAAAGGAAGATATGACGAAGCAAATCGTGGTATATGAAGCGTCAAGAGTGCTGCCTGCCGACAAATATTCGGTGTGCAAAGTGAGGTTTAATAACTCGGAAAACGGCGCGTATGACATGCTGATATATGACAAAAGGAATGACTTGTACTATGCTTTTGAAATATATAATACCGCAGTATCGGACAGCGAACAGTGCGAGCATCTTTTAAACGAAAGCTTCCGCAGCGTCATTGACAGAAAATACGGAAAAAGAGAAAGCGCCTGCGTTTTGTACAACGGACAGCCGTTTACAGCACCGCAGGGGATTTATTATCTCAACATTCTAGATTTTATAAAAGAAATCACGCGCGTCAAAGATATAAAAGAGGCAATTAACGGGGCAAAATCGGGGTAAAGCCTTTTCTTTAAGTAAAAATGAACGTACAAAACCTTACGTTCTGTACGCTAAGATATTTTTCTCTCAACCCTCAAATTCCTTGATTTCAAGCCTTTAGAAGTATAAAAGAACTAAGAGGCTAGAAGCACATTCTAGCCTCTAGCCTCTTAATTTCTAGCATCTAGTGGTGGAGATAAGGGGATTCGAACCCCTGACCTCTTACATGCGAAGCAAGCGCTCTCCCAACTGAGCTATACCCCCATAACAATAAGATTATAACACATCAGTTGGGATTTGTCAAGCGCTTTCTTCAAATTTTTTAAATCGCCGGACTGTTGCCCGACGATTTGAGAGCTAAACTGTCAGGCTGTTTGCTTTTAACAGGCGTTATTGTTGCTGTCAGCGCGGGGCTGTTCGGCTTGCTGGCGCTGATGTCACCGTTATGGGCGAGGGCAGTTGAGAATACCGCTGTTAAGCTGAACTTATTTCTTGGCAGGTTCGCTGTCGCTGTTATTGTCACCAATGTTTTCTTTGTCGGAGTTTTCGCTGTTGTCGGAAGAACTGCCGGTTTGAGAGTTGTTGTCAATTGCGTTCATCACTTGCTGTGCGAATGGGCGCAGGCGTTCGGGGATTTTGCTCAAATCACCGCTTTTGATTGCCGAAACCGCAAGTTCAAGTTCCTCGTCCGATATGCCGAGCGCCGATATTTGCTCAGAATAATGCGACAAAACCGCTTCTATCTCGTCGTCGGAAATAAGGCTTGCCTTTTCGGATTTCTGAACGCCGTTAGCGTCAATCGTGTAGTTGTCGTGATAAATCAGGTCGCTTACCGTAACGAATTTGTAACCGCTGTTCTTCAGCTGCTGCAATATCATAGGAAGCGCCTTTGTTGTATTTTCAAGGTCGTTATGAAACAGCAGTATTGAACCCGATTTCGTATTTTTAAGTATCCGTTTTTGAATTTCCTCAACTGTCGCATTATCCCAGTCAATGCTGTCCGCGTCCCATTGAACGGTTTTAAGTCCCATTCCGTCTATGGTTGTGAGCATATTGTCGCTGTATTCCCCGTAAGGCGCTCTGTAAACAGTTGGTTCAACGCCCGTCAGCATTTTGATTTTGCGTGAACATTCGCGAGTGTCGTTGATAAGTTCGTTTACGCCTATCTGCGCGGGGTGGGGGTGGGCGTCGGAATGGTTGCCGATTTCATGACCTGCCTTGTAAAACTGTTCAACATCTTCGGGGTGACGGTCGCAGAAATCTCCCGTGACAAAAAACGTTGCCTTTGCGTCATACTCGTCAAGTATGCTCAAAAGTTCGGCAGTGTTTGAGTTTTCCCACGCAACGTCAAATGTCACCGCTATTTTGTTGTCATTTCTGTCAACACGGTAGATAGGCACAAGACGCTGCTGTGCTTTTATGCCGACCGAGGTGACTACTGCGGTTATACCTACGGCAACTACTGCTGTTATTGCAAGGGCGATAGTCACTATTCTCTTTATTTGTCCTTTTGTGAATGTAAAAGTTCTCATATATTTTCCTCCTGTCGTTTTGGTAATTGATATTATGTTCAACGGACAAATATGACAAGTTCGCCGAAAATTTACAAAAATTACAAAAACTATTGACAAATTGAGATTTCGGTTGTATAATAATATAGGTGAAAGTTTGACTAAAGGCGAATTTATTTCGGAGGTCGGCATTATGGCGCTTGTCAATATAATGGAAAAGATTGTGGACGAAAAGCTTGAAGAAATGCTTAAGAATGAAGATTGCTGCAAATGCGAGAAATGCATTGAGGATATGAAAGCTATTGCTTTGAATAAACTTCCCGCAAAATATGTAAGTTCACATAACGGTGAGCTTTTTTCAAAGCTTGACGCGACAACAAGGCAGCTGTCGGTGGATTTGAATGTTGCGGTATCGTCTGCTATTGACTGTGTAGCGACAAGACCTGCGCACGACGCACCGCAAGTGAAGTAAACTTCAGTATACAGTGGACAATGGAAAGTATTCAGTAATCGGTATCCGCGCATTATGCGCTACGCGCAAAACGCTGACGCGGATTTATCAGATTGTTTTGAACATATCAGAGCGTAAGCCCTTTTAGAGGTAAGAGGTTAGATGTAAGAGGTTAGATGTAAGAGGTAAGATTTCAAGGAAGTATTAGATTGTTTTGGAATTATCAGAGCGTAAGCCTGTCGAGGGTTTACGCTCTTTTGGTTTAAACTCTTACCTCTTATCTCTAACCTCTAATTTGCAAATTTGCAAGTTTTTCAAAAAAACTTTCAAAATGTTTAAAAAGCCCTTGAAAAATGCGCGGAAAAGTAGTATCATTATTGTAACAGGTACGGTAAAAATGAAATGTGCGGCGGTTTTCCGTCAAAATTTATGCGGAGGGTATGAAAATGGGCGATAATCTTCTTAAGAACATTGAGGAAATGATGCCGAAATTTTCAAAAAGTCAGAAGCTGATTGCAAACTACATCTTAGAACATTACGAAAAAGCGTCATATATGACGGCGCTTAGGCTGGGGCAGACGGTCAACGTAAGCGAATCCACAGTCGTGAGATTTGCGCTGGAAATGGGGTTTGAGGGTTATCCGCAAATGCAGAGGGCATTACAGCATCACATCAAAAACCGCCTTACCGCCATTCAGCGCATGGACGTTACCCGCACGAGAATAGGCGACGACGATACGCTGAGCGGGGTTTTAAATCAGGATGTGGACAGGATACGCAAAACGCTTGAGCTTGTCGATAAGGAGAGTTTTGAAAATGCCGTGACGCTTATCAACACCGCGAAGAATATCTATATCCAGGGCGCGATGTCGTCAGGTATACTGGCAAGCTTTATGCACTATAATTTAAGGCTGATTGCGGACAATGTAACGCTTGTCGGCTCAGTGGGAATAAGCGAGCTGTATCAGCAGATGGTGCACATAGGCGAGGGAGATTTGCTGATTGCAATGAGTTTTCCTAGATATGCGAAAAGCACCGTTGAGGCTTGCAGGTTTGCGCATGGAGAGGGCGCGCAGATAATTGCAATTACGGATTCGGAAAGTTCACCGCTGGTAAGTTTTGCCAAGACGAGACTGTACGCATATTCCGACATGGTGTCATTTGTAGACAGTCTTGTCGCTCCTATGAGCCTTATAAACGCGCTGATTGCGGCAGTTTCTGCGTCAAAGCGGTGCAGAGTTGAACAGACGTTTGCGAAGCTTGAGGGCTTGTGGGAAAGCAACGACGTTTATAAAAAGGACATTTGACGGGCAGTTTCGGAGTTTACGGCGCAGGAGTTTGGGTATCAACGACTGCGCTGTTATATTATAATGAGTGTAAGGGAAAAGATTATGTCGGAAGTTATTGTGGTTGGCGGCGGCGCGGCGGGAATGGTTGCGGCGGTATTTGCGGCTGAACATTCGAGAGTTGTTTTAATTGAAAAGAACGACAGGCTTGGGAAAAAGCTCGCTATAACGGGAAAAGGACGCTGTAATCTGACTAACAACTGCAGCGCTGACGAGGTAATAAAGAACATTCCCCGCAATCCGCGTTTCCTTTACAGCGCGGTGAACAACTTCCCGCCTGC
>CANQOJ010000037.1 GCA_947625455.1 uncultured Clostridia bacterium
GATGAGACTCGAACTCACGACCTCCGCCGTGACAGGGCGGCGTTCTAACCAACTGAACTACCGGGCCGAATTGACGCATATCCTGCGTCAAAAATGGTGGAAGTTATAGGGCTCGAACCTATGACCCTCTGCTTGTAAGGCAGATGCTCTCCCAGCTGAGCTAAACTTCCACTTCGTCACCAACAGGCGACTATGTTATTATACTCTTTTTTCCTCAAATTGTCAAGTGTTTTTGAAAAATTTTTTTCTAATTTTAATTTTTCAGCATTTTCAACATATCCTCGGCGCTGAAAAGGTATTTTTTATTGCAAAAATGACAACAAACTTCTGTCGTTTCCTGTTCTTCAGCCAGCCTTGCAAGCTCCTTTTTCCCCAATGACATCAAAATCCGCTCAGTTCTTTCCCTTGAACAATCGCAGTGATACACCGCTTCCCATTCGTCAAGAACCTCCCCGCCAAGCCCCGAAAGCGCCTTGAGCGCGATTTCTTCCGGGTTGAAGTTTTTGAGCATTTCGCCTATTTCGTCCATATTCCGAAGATTTTCGTCAAGAGTGCTTACCGCGCTGTCAGATACGGGCGGTACAACCTGAACCATATAACCGCCTGCCGACTTGACTTTAAGGTCGTCATCAAACAGCGTTCCAAGCGCAAAAACTGTCGGAAGCTGTTCGCTAATTGAATAATATTCCGTTAAAACTCTCGCAATATTCCCCGACGACAGCTGAACCTGCCCGACATACGGTTCTTTAAGCCCCATGTCCTTTATGACCGTCAGCTGACCGTCATTTCCTATTAAACTTTCAACGTCCTGCGCGTCCGCTTTCGGATTTCCCACGCTGCACTTTACATTTCCCCTGTAGTCAGCAACTGCCGTCAGTGTCCCGCACGCACCTCCGCCGTTTATTCTCACCGTCAGCCTGTCGCCCTCGTATTTCAGCATACTTCCCATAAGCGACGCCGCAGCCGTAAATCTGCCGAGCGCAGCCGTCACGGCAGCCGACGCGCCGTGTACCTCCGAAGCCTTTTTTACAATGTCCGTTGCGTCAACCGCCGCACAAAGCACCCCGCCTGTTTCCGACAATGCTCTGACAATCTTTCCCATTTTTTCTCCTTATATAAACAATATTCCTGTTATTTGATTTAAATTCAGCGTATATTCTTCAATTTTCTCGCGCATATAAACAGCTTTTCGCTTTTCTCACAAGGTTCATTGTCCGAAAGATATTCGCGTATACTGACAACCTCAAACCCGCATTTCACCAGCATTTCGCTTATTTCATCATCCGAAAGCGCTATCTCCCGAAAACTTTCTCCCCCGCGCGTATATGTGCCGTCCTCTTCCTCAAAGAAAATGTCAAGGTCAATAGAAACACCCCTGTCCTCTTCCGAATACTCGTTAAGCCATACGCAGTACGCCCCGTCTACATCATACACAAACGTGTTGTTTCCGAGTATCTCGCGGTGCTTATAGATTGTGTTCATATCAAACGCAAACGCCCCGCCCGTTTTGAGGTTTTTGTTTACTCTGCGAAAACAGCGTTCAATTTCGCCCTTGCTTTCAAGATGATTTATGCTGTCAAGCGTTGAAATAACTGCGTCAAATTCCTCGCCAAGTTCCGCTTTGGTCATATCCTGACAAACCCAGAGAATTTCGGGATCTTTTGCCACCGCCATTGAAAGCATCTCTGACGAACCGTCCAGACCTGCAACGTCAAACCCCGCTTTCTTAAGCCTTACCGTAAGATTTCCCGTACCGCACCCCATATCCAGAAGCCTTTTGCCGTCAGTTATTCCCGCAACGGCTTTTGCATAATACTCCGCTATTTCATCATACGGCACGTTCAATGTCAGCGCGTCATAAACCTCCGCGAAATCCCCGTACCCTCTTTCACTCACTTTATATCTCCCGTGAGTTTGTCAAGGATTATGTTGTACCCGCCTGCACTCTGATAAGTAAGTGTCTTGTTAACGCGCGAGATAGTTGCGGTTGACGCGCCCGTTTCCTTTACTATCTTTGTGTAAACATCACCCTTTTTCAGCATAACCGCAACCATAAGCCTGCGGGACATTGCGTCAATTTCCTGCGGCGTGCATAAATCCTCAAGAAACCTGTGTATTTCGTCCTCACTTTCAAGTGATGCAAATGCCTTGCATAAAACATTGAAATAATTCTCGTCCGTCATAACCGAAAGCCTCCCTATATATGAGCATATTATAATCATATATTAGCACAATAAAGCGAAAAAGTCAATAGCTTTCCGTAAAAATGACGTCAAATACGTCAAATGCAACGTCAAATGCAAAACCAAGCTGAAAATCACGTTTCATTCATCTTAAATAATGGAAACTCTTTTACCTGCATTTACCGCTTGACAGCGCGATATTTTTGATGTTATTATCTAATTAAAAAGGAGAATTTAAGTATGAAAAAATGTCATTTATTAATATCTGCAAGCCTTGTTTTACTGCTTACTTTAACGGGCTGTCAAAATGAAACAGAACGGTTTTCAAGCCTGCTATCCGCCAGTCTGTCACACTCCGAAATGCCCGTAAGCACACCCGCATTAACATCATCAACATCATCAACATCATCAACATCTTCCGAATATCCCAAACCAACCGACATTCAGGATAGCCAAGAGGAAATTCAAAGCTCCGAAACAATTGAAGTTCCCAAAAATCCCGAACCCATGCAAAATCCCGAACCGATTTCCTCATCAGTAAAAAGTTCGCGTTCGGAAATCCCGCAAATCAAAACCGCATCTCAAAGTTCTCCATCTTCAATACCGCAAATCCCTCAAAAACCTCCCGAAACCACCCCGCCGGAACAATGCGTTCACGAATACATATTAAAATCGGACAAGCTTTCCTGCGAAACAGGAGGAATTGCCGTATATGTCTGCAAGAAGTGCGGTGAAAGCTATACCAAAGAAATTCCCGCGGGTACTCACGATTATGCCGAAACCATAACCCTTAAAGCAACAGACTATTCCCAAGGCGTTAAAACATACATCTGCAAAAACTGCCAAAATACCTACACCGAGAAATATTCGCTAGGTCATGTCATAAACCTCGGAAACGGCAAAACCGCAGTTGTTTACGGCTACTGGGATATTGAAACGGCAAACGAGGTTTTTAAGCTTGTAAACGAATACCGTAAACAGAACTCACTTTGCGAACTTAAACCCAGCGAGAAAATGAACGAAACCGCACGTCTGCGCGCGCTTGAATGCGCATATTTCTACTCCCACACAAGACCTAACGGAAGCCGTTGTTTCACGGCTTTTCCGAAAAATTACGCGCTTGCGGGAGAAAATGTCGGCGCAGGCTTTAAAGGCAACGCCCAAAAAGTCATGAACGCATGGATTAACTCTCCTCTCCATAATGACAATCTCCTTAATCCCGAATTTTTATACCTCGGCACAAGTCTTTTCATAATGACGGACTATGACGCGCAAATGCACGGCGAAACTTATTTCTCCCAGGAGTTTATCCGCTTTTAGAGGTAAGAGATTAGAGGTAAGATGTAAGAATTTAAGTCCAAACGTACTCTAAACAGAAAAATTACGTTTGAATTAAACTCTAACCTCAGCTTTTAGAGGTTAGATGTTGGAGGTAAGAAGTAAGAGTTGAAGTCAAGCCAACTCTTAAGAGGAAAAATTGTTTGTACCGCAAGGCAACAACCGCGCCTTAATTCCATACGGCGCGGTTATTATTTTTGCGGGAAAACAATTTAACACAGACTGTATAAAAAGTCCAACCTCAGGCTTTATCGACAGCCTGATTTAACAAAAAGCCCTTTACAATTCCGAATAAAAGTATTATAATAGTGTACGGAAAAGGAGTGATTTATAATTATGACACAAGACCTTACTGTTGGAGAACCCTCGCGCGTTCTCCGCAATTTTTGCCTGCCTCTTTTCGGAAGCGTTATTTTTCAACAGCTTTATAACATTGCCGACAGCTTTGTTGCGGGGAAATTCATAAGCGAAAACGCGCTTGCCGCCGTAGGAAACGGCTATGAAGTAACGCTGATATTTCTCGCATTCGGCGTAGGCTCAAATATCGGCTGTTCTGTAATAGTTTCAAGATTTTTCGGCGCAAAGGACTATTCAAAGATGAAAACCGCCGTGTACACAACGTTTATTTCCTGCGCCGTGCTGTGCGCGGCGCTTATGGCTGTAGGGCTGATATTCTGCGGTCAGCTTTTAAGGCTGATAAATACGCCTGATGAAATAATCGAAGATTCAAAGCTGTACTTAAACATCTACATTTTCGGACTGCCGTTTGTGTTTTTCTACAACATCGCCACGGGCATATTTTCAGCGCTTGGCGATTCAAAAACGCCGTTTGTATTCCTCGCCTTGTCAAGCGTTGCGAACATCGGCGCGGACATTCTGTTTGTAACGGCGTTCAATATGGGAGTCGCGGGCGTTGCATGGGCAACGTTTATCTGCCAGGGAATAAGCTGTCTGCTTGCCGTTTTCTTTGTGCTCAAAAGACTTTCGGCAATAAAAGCACAGCAAAAACCCGCGCTGTTTTCGTGGAACATTCTCGGAAATATCGCAAGAATTGCCGTGCCGAGCATTCTTCAGCAAAGCTTCATTTCAGTCGGCAATATAATCATACAAGGCGTAATAAATTCATTCGGCACGGGAGTTGTCGCGGGATATTCCGCGGCGGTAAAACTCAACAACCTTGTCATAACCTCGTTTACCACAATCGGCAACGGTATTTCAAACTACACTTCTCAAAATATCGGCGCGGTAAAATTTGAACGTGTGCACGCGGGATTTAAGGCGGGATTAAAACTTGTTTGGGTGATATGCGTGCCTTTGGCGGTATTGTATTTCTTCTTCGGCGGTATTCTGGTGCGCATTTTCCTTGACGAGCCAAGCAGTGACGCCATGTCAACGGGAATACTGTTTCTTCGGATATTATCGCCGTTTTATTTCGTTGTATCGGCAAAACTTGTATCCGACGGCATTCTTCGCGGCGCGGGGAAAATGGCAAGTTTCATGACCGCAACATTCACCGACCTTATTTTAAGAGTAGTGCTTGCATGGGCATTGTCGGTGCCGTTTGGCAGTTTAGGAGTATGGCTTTCATGGCCCGTAGGGTGGACAACGGCGATGGTGATGTCGGTGGCGTTTTGTAGTAAGTACCTTAAAAGCAGACAAGAAACCTAACACAGTATACAGTGTATAGTGGACAGTATACAGTTAAGGTGCCGCTTCGCGGGGATTTGGATTGTGTTCATATTAAACGAGCGTAAGCCCCTCAAAAGGCTTACGCTCTACTAATCCCAAAACAATCTAATATCATCCGCGAAGCGGATACAACAACTGTATACTGTCCAATGTCCACTGTATACTGTATCAAATAATCCCATACTCCAGTTTGTACCGCAATATCCTCAAAACGCTCTCATCAAGCCTGTCCTCGGAAATCACGCCATTGTTTACGGCATTTACAACGCTTTCAAACGCTTCTGCCAGATTGTCGGGCATAAGCAATATATCGCACCCCGCAAGTATCGCCCTTACCGCATAATCTTCTTCACCATTAACCGCGCCCATAGCAAGCGCGTCTGTTATCACCAGACCGTCAAACCCCAGCTTCCCGCGCAGAATTTCCGTAACCATTTTCTCCGACAGCGTTGCGGGAGTATTGTCGCCCGTGATTTTCGGCGCTGAAATATGCCCTACCATAACCCCGTCAAGATTTCCCGCGCCCATAAACGGAAGCCACTCGCAGTTTTCCATTTCCTCCTGCGTTTTATTCGCATATGCATTTCCCGTGTGACTGTCCTCGCTTGTGTCGCCGTGACCGGGGAAGTGCTTGTAAACAGGGATAATGCCGTTGTTTCTTAAGCCCTGCGCCATTGCTTTAGCCATTTTCGCGGCAATTTCCGCGTCAGTTGAAAACGCCCTGTCGCCTATGACGGTATTTTTAGGATTTGTGAAAACGTCTGCGTCCGGCGCAAAATCCATATTAAATCCGTATTTCTTTAAGTACCCGCCTATTGTATTGCCCATTTCAAGCGCGTCAGCACTGTTGCCGCTTTCTCCGACAGCCTGCGCGCTTTCGTACTTTTTCAGACCGAAGCTTTTGTTATTAGCAAGCCTTGCAACCCTGCCTCCCTCCTCGTCAACCGCAATAAACAGCGGTATCTCGCACGCATTCAAAAGTTCTTTATTGAACGCAAGCGTCTGACTTGGAGAAACAATATTCGCCGAAAACAACGCCACCCCGCCCACGGGATATTTCTTGAAGTTGTTCTTCATTGTTTGTGACATTGCCGAAACGCTTTTGTAATTCGCCGAAAGGTTTTTGTCGGGAGTTGAAAGCGCTTCGGGGCGCACTATGAAAAGCTGACCGACCTTTTCTCTTACGGTCATTTCCGAAAGCATTCTTTTCGCTATTTCTTCGTTGGTTTCGGGATTTTGCGGTTCGGGTTCGGTTGAACTCACAGTGTTTGAACTTGCAACATTTGAACTCTTAGTACTTGAACTCGCAACGCTTGAACTTACAGTACTTGAATTTTTAACGCTTGAACTTACAGTACTTGAACTTTCAACGCTTGAACTTTTAGTACTTGAACTCGCAATGCTTGAACTCCTAGTACTTGAACTTTCAACGCTTGAACTCTTAGCACTTGAACTCACAGTGCTTGAACTTTCAAGGCTTGAACTTTCCAAACTGCTATACGAAGAAAATTCGGAAACAGCCGGCGAATAAACGTTCTGTTTTTCGCTTTCACAGCCTGTCATAATAAGGCTAAGAGAAACCAGCAGAACCGCAGTCAATTTTTTCATATGTACACCCCATTTCTTGCTTTTATTGTACCATATTTAAACATAGAAGTCAATGGAAATAAATAGTCAATAATCTGTAAAAACGGGAAAATATTTCAGAAGAGATTTTGCCTGTTCAGCTTGCAATAAATCATTTGCCGACAATCTAATGTATATTTCAGACGGTATAAAAAGTCAAGTCTCAGACTGTTGAGAAAGCCTCAGACGCTGACGACGTAGATGGGACTTTATCTACAGTCTGTAATGTATTTTTTTCACTTGACATTTGCTGTTTATTTATGGTAAAATGAATTGTAAACGCTTGAAACACGGAGGGATTAAAATGAAGCTTGACTTAACGGATATGCTTTACGCATTATCATACGCGCTTGATAAAGTAGAAACGGAATTGCTTGGGATTGACAACGGTCACGGAAAACGCGTGGCGTATCTTTCACTTCTTATGGGCAAGGAAGCGGGATTTTCCGAAGATGAACTAAGGGATTTTATAGGCTGTTGTATTCTTCACGACAACGCATTAACCGAGTTTCTTCACGAAGAACTTGAAAAGAATGCAGCCATAGACTTTAACAGCGCCGTGTTCAATGAAAGCCGTCACAGCGTTATAGGTGAACAGAACATCTCCCTTATGCCGTTCAGCACAGACGTGAAAGACATTATCCTCTATCATCACGAAAACGCTGACGGTTCGGGTTCAATGGGCAAAAACTCCTCGCAGACAAATCTAAAGTCGCAGATACTTCATCTTGCGGATATATGCGAGATGAAATTTCGCTTTAATTCAATGACAGAGAGCGAATACCGCGAACTTTCGGACTATGTCATGTCGCAGTCGGGAAAAGCGTTTTCAAATGACGCCGTAAAGCTGTTCAGACAATCCGTGACCTTTGAAAATATAAAGCATCTGCATGAAAACAGTGAACTTCAGTGCCTTAAATCTGAACTTAAAACAAACGTCCTTGATTATTCCGACAAGGAAATCCACAACATTTCAATGCTTTTCGCAAAGATAGTCGATTATAAATCACGTTTTACCCGCGCCCATTCGATGGGAGTTGCGGCAAGGGCGGAGAAAATGGCGAAATTCTACGGTTTTTCTCCCGAAAAAACCACAAGGTTTTATTTCGCGGGTGCAATGCACGACATAGGAAAACTTGCGGTGTCAAACGACATACTTGAAAAACCCGACAAGCTTGATTTAGACGAATTTGACAAAATGAAAAATCACGCCTCGGCAACCCGTTATATTCTAAGCCAGATAAAGGAGATTCCCGACATTATCGAATGGGCGTCAAATCATCACGAAAAACTCAACGGCAAAGGCTATCCCAAAGGACTTACAGCAGAGGATTTAAGCTTCGAGGACAGGCTTATGGCTTGTATCGACATCTATCAGGCATTAACGGAAAAGCGCCCCTATAAAGACGGCTTCCCCCACGAGAAAGCGATAGGCATAATGCGTGATATGGCGGCTAGAGGGGAGTTGGACGGTAAGATTGTTGAAGACATGGAAGAGGGAGTATAGTCAGTATACAGTTGAGAGTGGAAAGTATACAGTTAAGGTGCCGCTTCGCGGGGATTTAGATTGTGTTCATATTAAAAGAGCGTAAACCTATCGAAAGGTTTACGCTCTTATAAATTCAAAACAATCTAAATATCGTCCGCGTCAGCGGACACCATAACTGTATACTGTCCAATGTCCACTGTATACTTATACTGCTACCCCTCTCACGGTGTCAAACAACTTTTAATCAAGTTCAAACGCCCCGGTGTAAAGCCTGTAATACTGCCCTTTCTCGGCGATAAGTTTTTCGTGTGAACCGCGCTCGATTATCTTTCCGTGATCCAAAACCATTATAACGTCCGAATTTCTGACGGTTGAAAGTCTGTGCGCGATTACAAAAACCGTTCTTCCTTTCATAAGCGCGTCCATTCCCGCCTGAACTATCGCTTCTGTTCTCGTGTCAATCGAACTTGTCGCTTCGTCAAGTATCATAACAGGCGGATCTGCAACAGCCGCTCTTGCTATTGAAATAAGCTGTCTCTGACCTTGCGAAAGTCCGCTTCCATCGCCTCTCAGCACCGTATTATAACCGTCGGGGAGCATTCTGATAAAGCTGTCCGCATTCGCAAGTTTCGCCGCCGCAATACACTCCTCGTCTGTCGCGTCGGGTTTTCCGTAACGCAAGTTGTCCATAACCGTTCCCGTAAACAAGTTTACGTCCTGCAATACAACGCCCAACGAACGCCTTAAATCGGATTTTTTGATTTTGTTGATGTTTATTCCGTCATAGCGTATCTTTCCGTCGTCAATGTCATAAAAGCGGTTGATAAGGTTGGTTATGGTGGTTTTACCCGCGCCCGTAGCGCCCACAAACGCAACCTTTTGCCCAGGTTCTGCATAAATGTTTATATCCTGCAAAACAAGCTTTTCGGGCACATATCCGAAATCCACGTCTTTCAGCACAATGTCGCCTTTAAGTTCTTCATAAGTAACAGTGCCGTCAACGGCGTGCGGGTGTTTCCATGCCCACAAGCCTGTGCGTTCAGCCGTTTCAACAAGTTCTCCGTTTTCCTTGCGCTTTGCGTTTACAAGGGTTACATATCCGTCGTCATGTTCGCTTTCCTCGTCAATAAGCGCGAATATTCTTCCCGCGCCCGCCATTGCCATAGCAACGGAGTTCAACTGCTGTGATACCTGACCGATAGGACCTATAAAGCTTCTTGAAAGCTGAAGAAATGACGCAATTGCGCCCAGCGTCAGCACATTCACCGAAAAGCAGGCTATATTTGTCACGCCGTTTATTGCAAGATAACCGCCCACTACCGCAAGCACAACATACAGAAAATATCCCATGCAGTTGTTTATCGGCATAAGCACATTTGCATATGCGTTTGCACGGCAGGTGTTTTCGGAAAGTTCAAAATTCCTCTCGTCAAATCCCTCTTTTGATTTCTGTTCACGGCAGAAGATTTTTATAACTCTCTGTCCGTTTATCATTTCCTCAATATATCCGTTTACCTTCGCCATTGAGCCTTGCTGACGGATAAAATAAGTTCCCGATTTCTTCGCGATTATCGCCGTTATGAAAAGTATTATCATAAGGAAAACCAAGACCGTCAGCGTCAGCCATATCGAAAGCGAAAGCATCGAGCAGAAAATTGAGATAAGCGTAATGCCCGAAGAAATGACCTGCGGCAAAGACTGCGACAGCATCTGCTGCATAGCGTCAGCGTCGTTTGTGTAAAAACTCATGACATCGCCGTGCGTATGCGTATCAAAGTATTTTATCGGCAGCGTCTGCATATGCGAGAACATTTCATCACGTATCTTCTTCAATACACCCTGCGATACCACTGCCATAATTCTTGCCTGTAACAGCGAACTTCCCGCACCCGCAAGAAACAATACCGCCATTAGCGATATTGCCCGCAAAAGCCCCGAATAATCGGGTGTTGCGCCGCTTTTCGCAATTTCTACAAGAGGCATTATATAATCGTCAATAAGCGTCTTTATAAACAGCGACGAAGCAACGCTTGCAAGCGCGCTTACCACAATGCACACAACAACCAGTATAAGCCTTTTCCTAAACGGTTTCATATACCCGAAAAGGCGCTTTATGACCTTTTTGTCGAACTTCATAGGCACTCTCGCGCCGCGGGGCGGTCTGCCTGTTCTTGCCGGCATTTTTTCGTCTTTAATGTCGCTCATTCTTCTTCAGCCGCTCCTTTCGTTTGAGAATCATATATCTCGCGGTAAATTCCCCCGCGCGCGTAAAGTTCGTCATGCGTACCTATTTCGGAAATCCTGCCGTTGTCCATAATTATAATTCTGTCCGCGTCACAGACCGAGGAAACGCGCTGTGCTATGATTATCTTTGTCGTATCAGGAATTTCCTCGCGGAATGCCTTTCTTATCATGGCATCTGTGTGCGTATCGACAGCAGATGTTGAGTCATCAAGAATAAGTATCTTCGGCTTTTTCAGCAGCGCCCTCGCTATGCACAATCTCTGCTTTTGACCGCCCGAAACGTTTGTACCGCCCTGTTCAATATAGGTGTTATATTTTTCGGGGAAAGTCTGCACAAATTCGTCCGCGCATGCCAGCCTGCACACTCTTTCAACTTCTTCATCAGTCGCGTTTTCATCACCCCAGCGGATATTTTCCGCAATCGTCCCAGAAAACAGAGTGTTCTTCTGAAGCACCATGGCAACGTTGTTTCTTAGCGCTTCAATGTTGTAGTCCTTTACGTTTTCGCCGCCGACAAGAACTTCTCCCTCGTCAGCGTCATAAAGCCGCGGTATCATCTGCACAAGCGTTGATTTTGAAGAACCCGTGCCGCCGATAATTCCGATAGTTTCACCGCTCCTGATTTTAAGGTCAATGTTATTCAGCGCGGCTTTTTCCGAAGTCTTGAAATATCTGAAACCAACGTTTTTAAATTCAATCGAGCCGTCCTTGACTTCCATCAGATTGCGCTCGCCGTCGTTAAGGTCGCTTTTCTCGTTAAGCACCTCGCAAACGCGGTCTGCGCTTGCCTTTGACATTGTCAGCATTACGAAAATCATTGACAGCATCATAAGACTCATAAGTATCTGCATTGTATAAGTAAACAGCTCCATAAGACTGCCTGTTGTAAGTCCGAGAGCTTCATTGTTGCCGCTTGCAACAACAGCCTGCGCGCCAAGCCACGATATAAGCACTATGCATGTATAAACCGAAATCTGCATAGCGGGAGCGTTGAATGCAACGGTCTTTTCGGCTTTTGTAAATCTGTCGTAAATCAGCTTTGAAATTTTGCCGAACTTTTCTTTTTCGTGTTCCTCGCGCACAAAACTCTTTACAACGCGTATTCCTCTTAAATTTTCCTCAACGACATTGTTTAAATCGTCGTAAGTCGTAAACACTTTCCTGAACATAGGAAACGCCGTTTTGACAATAATCGCAAGCACAATAACAAGAAACGGTATAACCCACAGGAAAATCATAGAAAGTTCCTTACTTGCGCTGAATGCAAATGTAAACGCGAAAATAAGCATTGCGGGCGCGCGGAAGACAATTCTCGTCAGCATCTGAAACGACATCTGAACATTCGTAACATCTGTCGTAAGGCGCGTTACAAGACTTGCGGGAGAAAACTTGTCAATGTTTGAAAAGCTGAAATTCTGGATATTGTAGTACATATCATGTCTTACGTTTCTCGAAAAGTAAGACGACGCGCGCGAAGCGGTATATCCCGCCAGTGCGCCGAAACACAGCGCCGTAAGCGTCCTTATAATCAGTTCAATCCCGTATCTTAAAACCATATCCATATTTCCGAAAGTTATTCCCTCGTCAATAAGCTTTGCCATAACGCTCGGAATTGAAACCTCGATAAAACTTTCGCACAATACGAAAATCGGCGTTAAAATTGCGGGCAAAAGCGCCTGCCTTACGCATTTCGCAAGTGTCTTTATCATAAATTATCTCCCCTTTTCTCAGCGCATTCTCTTTCCCTTTTTGCGCTGTCTAAATTTATTTGAAGTCTTTCAAAGTAACCCGTCAGCTGGTCGAGTTCGTTTTGCGAAAAACCCTTAATAAGCTTTTCTTCAATGTCCTCAACTTCTGCGCGCATTGTTTTCGCTATCTCCCGTGATTTATCCGTAAGCGTGATTTTTTTCAGTCTTGCGTCATGTGAAACGCCCTCGCGCCTTATGAAGTTTTTCTTTTCAAGCAGGGAAAACATCTTCGATACCGTAGAGCGGGTTATCCCGAAATTGCTTTCAAAGTCGCGCTGGAAAACTTCTCTGCCCTCTTCTTCGGCATTGAAGAGATATCCTATTATCCATTTGTTAGAACAAGTGATGTTGTCAAGCTCTCTCATCGCCGAAGAATTTCCGTCAAGATACCGCTTTATGGCGTTGCTTAACATTCGCATTCTTAAACCTATTCCTTTGTTTTCTTCCAAGAAAAAATTCACCGCTTTCATCTAGAAGCTAGAGATCAAGAGGTTAGAGGCTAGAGTTGGAAATAAAGAGCGTAAATCCCTCGATAGGTTTACGCACGTTTATTCCAAAAACAATCTAAATCCAAACCTTAGATCTAGCTTCTAGCTTCTTAATCTCTAGCATCTAGAAGCTAGATATTAAGAAGTTAGAGGCTAGAGTTGGAAATAAAGAACGCAAATCCCTCGATAGGTTTACGCACGTTTAATTTAAAAACAATCTAAATCCAAACCTTAGATCTAGCCTCTAGCCTCTTAACCTCTAGCATCTAGAAGCTAGATATTAAGAAGTTAGAGGCTAGAGTTGGGAATAAAAGGACGTTCCCAACCGGTTGCCTACGTTGTTATAATTCAAAAACAATCTAAATCCAAACCTTAGATCTAGCCTCTAGCCTCTTAATCTCTAACCTCTACTCTCCGCCACTTATGATTATCCCAACCACCTGATATTGTTGGCTACTCCACATTATAATGCAAATTAAATAATTTGTCAATACATATTTTGTGAAAATTTTCTGAAACTTTTAGCGAATTTTCACGGTAATTACATCTTGCGGTCAAAAAACTATTGAATTTTTCAAAGCGTTGTGCTATAATTAAAAAGCGTTATGATAAATTGACAACTTTATAAGGAGGAGTTTGTTTTAATATGTATAAAATTGTAAGAAAAAAGGTGCTTAATCCTACGGTAACGCTTATGGATATTGAAGCGCCGCTTATTGCCAAAAAAGCAGAGCCCGGTCAGTTTATAATCCTGCGCGTAAACGAGGACGGCGAAAGAATACCGCTGACTGTCGCAGACTATGACCGCGAAAAGGGCACGGTAACCATTATATTCCAGATAGTAGGCGCAACCACCGAACTTTTAAACCACAAAAACGAGGGCGAATACATACAGGATTTTGTAGGTCCTCTCGGAAAAGCAACAGAAACCGAGGGGCTTAAAAAAGTTGCTGTTGTAGGCGGCGGCGTAGGGTGCGCTATCGCTTTCCCCGTTGCAAAGAAGCTTCATGAAAACGGCTGCGAGGTTCATTCGATTGTCGGCTTCAGAAACAAGGACCTTGTTATTCTTGAAGATGAATTTAAAAACGCATCGTCAGTGCTTAAAATAATGACCGACGACGGTTCTTACGGCACAAAAGGACTTGTTACAGACGCGCTGAAAGAACTTATCGACGCGGGCAACAAGTATGACGAGGTTATCGCGATAGGTCCTGTCATAATGATGAAGTTTGTGTGCAAGCTGACGAAAGAATACGGCATAAAGACCGTTGTTTCAATGAACCCCATTATGATAGACGGTACGGGTATGTGCGGCGGCTGCAGGCTTACGGTCGGCGGAGAAACAAAGTTTGCGTGTGTGGACGGACCTGATTTTGACGGTCATCTCGTTGACTTTGACGAAGCGCTTGAAAGAGGTTCAATGTACCGCGAGTTTGAAAGCAAAAAGCGCGAAGAAGTCTGCAATCTCTTTAAGGAGGTAAAGTAAAATGCCGAATATGAGTTTAAAGAAAAATGAAATGCCTACGCAGGACGCAAATGTCAGAAACAAGAATTTCAGCGAAGTTGCCTTGGGGTATACTGAAGAACAGGCTGTTGACGAAGCAAACCGCTGTCTTAACTGCAAGAACAAGCCCTGCGTTTCGGGCTGTCCCGTATCAATTGACATTCCCTCATTTATTGCCAAGATTCGCGAAAAGGATTTCGAGGGCGCATATGATATAATCTCAAAAAGCAGTTCTCTGCCCGCGGTATGCGGAAGAGTATGCCCGCAGGAAACGCAGTGCGAAAGCAAGTGCGTACGCGGTATAAAGGGCGAGCCTGTCGCAATAGGCAGACTTGAACGCTTTGTAGCGGACTATCACAACAAAAACTGCAAGGATATGCCGAAAGCACCCGAAAAGAACGGTCACAAGTGCGCTGTTATCGGCGCGGGACCTAGCGGTCTTACCTGCGCGGGAGACCTCGCTAAAATGGGGTATGACGTTACGGTATTTGAAGCGCTTCACCTTGCGGGAGGAGTTCTTGTTTACGGTATACCGGAGTTCAGACTTCCGAAAGCCATTGTCGCTCACGAAGTTGAAAATCTGAAAGCGCTCGGCGTTAAGATAGAAACAAACGTTGTGGTAGGAAAGACAATCGAAGTTGACGAGCTGTTTAACGAGGGCTATGAAGCAATTTTCATAGGCTCAGGCGCAGGTCTGCCGAGATTTATGAACATACCCGGCGAAAACCTCAAGGGCGTTTATTCGGCAAACGAATTTCTCACAAGAGTTAACCTTA
>CANQOJ010000038.1 GCA_947625455.1 uncultured Clostridia bacterium
CAGTGCCGTTTGTTACCTTTTCGCCGACCTTGACCTTAATGTCAACGATAGTGCCTCTCATGGGGGCGTTAATAGGAGTGCCGCCTGCCGCGGGAGCAGCAGCTTTTTTTGGAGCGGCAGCCTTGGGAGCCGCTTTGGGTGCAGAAGTCTGAGCCGCGCCCTCGCCGTTTTCCTCAACGGTTACGTCATATGCTGTGCCGTTTACTGTTATTACATAATTTTTCATAGTCATTTACCTTTCTGTATTTTAATCAAAGCGACAAATTCGCGTGTTTTCTGTGGGGAGCATCCTCGCGTTTGCCGGAGTAAACGCTTATTGCGCCTAAAACGGCTTCATATGCGCCGCTGATGTCAATTACCGCGCTTACAAGTCCTGCTTCAGCCGCCGCAAATGCGGAGGTATCGCGCTCTTCGCCTGAGAATACTTTAAGCGCTTCGGGGTTCATGGGAGCAATTTCCGAGCCGTCTAAAGCTATAATCATATCCGCACTGCTGAATGCCGCGAAAGCCGCGCCGTAAGCCTTGCCTGTTACGAGGGTTATCTTGGCGGTAGTTGCGTTTGCGTAAACCTGCGCAAGACGAGCGCAGTCACGGACGCTGCCCGCAAGCTCTGCCGCGCTGCTGCCCTCAAACCCTTGTGTATTAAGTACGGTCACTACGGGAATTGAGAATGAATCGGCAAACTCCACAAATCTTGCAATCTTAGCGCAGTCAGCTGACGTAAGCTTTTCGGCGTTGTCCGTTGTTACAAATGCAACCGTTGCCGAATTAACCGAAGCAAGCGCCGTAACCGCAGCCTTTCCAAACTCCGCGCCGAGTTCAACCGCGGTGTCCTTGTCCGCAAATGCCTTTACCAGCGCCATTCCCTTTGCTGATGCGGGAATATTGCCGTCGGAAGTCTCCGCGTCAATCAGGCAATACGGTTCTTCAAGGTTGTTTGACGGTACTAAAGCAAGCAGCATCTGCGCCTGTTTAACAGCGTCATCATTGTCCTTTGCGAGAATATGGCAAACTCCCGACTTTGCGGCATTTTTGGCAGTTCCCGCGCCCTCAAGCTTTCCGTCCTCGTTGTTGAACGGAGAAGTCAAAAACAGCTCGCTCTTTTCTGTTGCAACAACAACGTCAGCCGTTGCCGCAAGCATTGCCGCACAGCCCGCGCAAACTCCCGTTACCACGGCAATCTGCGGTACAACTCCCGACAGTTTCGCCGCCGCGGAGAGTATCTCGCCGTAATCCGAAAGAACGGTCATTCCCTCGCCTATATCGCCGCCCTTTGAATTGTAAAAG
Organism: uncultured Clostridia bacterium; assembly: GCA_947625455.1. Taxonomy (GTDB): domain Bacteria; phylum Bacillota; class Clostridia; order Oscillospirales; family Ruminococcaceae; genus CAG-115. Next base: position 1,288 of record CANQOJ010000038.1, read on the forward strand.
CCTACAACGGGATTTCCCGCTTTCGCAGCAGCCTCGTACACACGCTTTATCTTCTTTGACGCGTACTTATCCACCGCGCCGCTTCTTACGCTTACGTCCTGAGCAAACGCGAACACGCTCACCCCGTTGACGTTTCCGTATCCCGCGATAACAGAGCTTATTTCGCCGTCAGCAGACAAAAACTTGTCGGTTTCAACGAAAGTTCCCTCATCGAAAAAACTGCCGAGCATTTTTCTCGTTTCGCTTTCGGGAACGCTTTGCTCCATTTCAGCAAGTGTTTTTTTCAATGCCATAATCTTCCTCCTATTTTGAATATGAACGCTCAGAAACTGTAATAAATTTCCATACGCTCACAAAAATATCCACGTTAATTATACAACATCTTTCGCCAAATAACAAGGCATTTTTTTCATTAAACTATTTTTTTACGTTTTGTTAAAAATTCCCGCCCGATTTTTGTGCATTTAGACTAAAACACAGTATACAGTGGACAGTAGTCAGTTATGGTGTCCGAGCATTATGCGCTGCGCGCAAAACGCTACGCGGACGATTAAGATTGTTTTTAAATTAAATGAGCGCAAACCTACCGAGGGGTTTACGCTCGTTTAATATGAAAACAATCTAAATCATTCACGAAGTGAATACCTTAACTGTATACTTTACACTTTCCACTGTGTACTGTTGCAAGGCGCTGCGAAAAATGCGTCTATGCTCTCGATTTCGGGCTTATCGCCGATAAACCTCAAACGCTTTAACAACTCTGTTTTATCGGGCAACTCGAATTTTGCCCTGTCTATACCGTGTAAGCTTATCATATTGAGTATTGCGCGGATAAGCCCGTCTGCCATAAACTCGTCACATGACAGCTCGTCAATAACAAACGTGTCTATCCCCTCAAGCTTTCCCGCAACACGTCCGAGTTCTTCCTTGTTATCCCTTGCAATAAACTCTATCTTATCGAGATTTTCCTTGTTCTGAATAATTTCAATCATGTTTTACGTTACCTTTTGCCTTTTCCTATTGCGGAGCGGAGTATGCGCAGTTCTTCCTTTGTCAGATCGCGCCATTCCCCTGTTTTCAGCATGCCGAGTTTTACCCCGCCGATTGACGTCCTGCGCAGTCTGCCGACCTTTAGTCCCACCGCGTCGCACATTCTGCGTATCTGCCTGTTCAAGCCCTGCTTTATCACGAACCTCAATACCGTGCGTTCTTCTTCCTCAACAAGCACCTCGACCGTGCAGGGAATAGTTTTCTCCCCATTGTCAAGCTGAACACCGCCCGACAGTTTTTCAAGCTGTTCTTCCGTGACATTCCCGTCAATCGTCACTCTGTACACCTTGCTGACATGATGCGAGGGGTGAGTTATCTCGTTTGCAAATTCGCCGTCATTTGTGAACAACAGCAGTCCCTCGGAATTTCTGTCGAGCCTGCCCACGGGGAACACCCTTTCTTCAACCCCGGTAAGCAGTTCTGCAGCTGTCTTTCTTCCCTGTTCGTCTTTCATTGTCACCACATAGCCCCTCGGCTTGTTGAGCATTATGTAGCGCCGTTCTGGGAGAACGGCTGACAGCTTTTCCCCGCACACGGCTATAACGTCGTTCTGCGGATCTGCTTTATCGCCTAAAGAACATGACCTGCCGTTTACGGTGACTTGTCCGGAAGAAATAAGTTCCTCGGCTTTTCTTCTTGAACAATAACCGCTGTCGGCAATTATTTTCTGTATCCTGATTTTTTCCATATTTCACCTGTTTATATTTTTAAAAGTCAAATGCTGACCAAGCTGATTTCAAGCATATATCCCAAACAGCGACAGTATTTTCTGCCATATATTCAGCTTGTTTTCAACTTCAACCGTTTCCCTCGCTAACAGCGGCACGGTTTTCACGACTTTGCCGTCAAGCATAAACAAAAGCTCTCCAAGCTTCTGACCTTGTTTTACACTGCCGTAAACCATTCTTGGGAGAATTACTCTGCGTTCAAGTTTCTGCCTGTTTTCGGGAGTAAGCGAAATCTGCGCGTCATTTGCGTAAACTCCGACAGACTTGCCCGAACCTGCTACCGACGTAACCGCCGTACAGCCTGTTTCAAGAGGATAGGATTTTACCCTCGAAAAGCCGTAATCCAACATTCTTATATGGTCGTTCCAGTCGTCAGCGTCGCTTAATGTTACGGCAATAAGCGTTACTCCGTTTCTCTCTGCGGCTGATACAAGACATCTGCGGGCGTTGTCGGTAAAGCCCGTTTTAATGCCGATTGCGCCGTCGTATTTAGTGAGCATTTTGTTTGAATTGTACAGCGTTCTTGAATACGGGGGATTTCCAAATTCAAGCGTTTTTGACTTACAGCACACAATTTCCCTGAACGTTTCGTTCTTCATAGCATATGCCGCAAGCGCTGCCAAATCGCGTGCTGTCGTATAATGCCCGTCCGCATCAAGTCCCGACGGTGTGACAAACTGCGTGCTGACAAGTCCGAGCGCTTTTGCCTTGTCATTCATCAACTTCACAAACGCCGAGATACTGCCTGCTACCGATACTGCGGCGGCATTTGCGGCGTCGTTTCCCGACGGCAATAAAATGCCGTACAGCAAGTCTCTTCTCGAAACCCTGTCGCCTTGCTGTAATCCCATTGACGTGCCCTCAACCATTATCGCATAGCTGTCGACCGTAAACTCCCTGTCAAGGTCGCCTGCTTCAATGGTCAGGATTGCTGTCATTATCTTCGTTGTTGACGCCATAGCCCGCTTTTCATCAGCGTTCTTTTCGCTCACCACTGCGCCCGTTTCAGCTTCGATAACAATTGCGCTGACGGCAGATACCGCGCTTTGCGCCTTTGCCGTCATTCCCGAAAATCCGCCCGCAATAACTGCCAGCGCAATAAATATTGCCGTAATTTTTACCATATAAATCACACTCCGAAAATATTTTACTGATATTGTGTGATTTTTTCGGTAAATTATTCTTCTAGATGCTAGAAATCAAGAGGCTGGAGGCTAGAGTTGAAGTCAAACAAAGTTTAAACAGGAAAGCGCGTAAATCCCTCGGCAGGTTTGCGTGCGTTTCCGCCCGAAGCAAGCCCGCGCCGAGGCGGCGAAACCACTGCTGACGCAGTGAGTCTGCTTCTTCCAAAGGCTTAGAACTTCTAATGAAAAAGAACTTACGTTCATATTTTGATGTTCATATCCCGCAGAATTTGTGCCTTTAGCCTTTGGAAGAAGCAGACTTAAGGCTTTAGCCTTAGTTTCGCCGCCTCGGCGCGGGCGTGGTTTTGGAGGAAAGAGCGTATACCTATCGAGTGGCACACGCTCTTATAATCCCAAAACAATCTGATAAATTTTACCTTTATCTAGCCTCTAGTCTCTTAATCTCTAGCTTCTAGTCGCACTGTATACTGTATTACTGCTCCTCAGACTTCGCTGCTTCTTCGGCGGCTTTCTTCTCCGCCTTTGCCGCTTTCTTTTCGGCAAGGAATGCCTTTATCTTCTCTACAACTCCCGGTAATGCGTCTATAACTCCGTCAAGCGGACTTCCCTTTGCGCCGAGTTCCATAAGCTGAACATCACCGTCGTTCTTGATAACGATAAACGCAACGGGCTTAACCGTAACGCCTGCGCCCGAACCTCCCGCAAACTTCTCCGCCGCCTGTACGGGCAGGTCGCTTCCGCCCGAAGCAAAACCGAAAGCCACTTTCGATACGGGAATGATAGTCGCGCCCTCGGCGGTAATAGGTTCGCCGATAATGGTGTTTACGTCCACCATTTCGCGTATCTTCTTCATTGATACGTCAAGTATTCCCTCAATAGGATTTGCCATAATAAAACTCCTCTCAAATTTTTCGTTGTATCAAAACGGCACAGCCGTTCAAACCAGATTTTTAACAACACTGCGTGTTTCTTCGTGAGTAAAGTAGTACTTTATTGCCCTGCCTATAAGCGTAAACGCAAACGCCAGCGCCGCCGCTACCGTAAGCTTTACTTCAACATAAGCGTCAGCCGTTGTTTCCTCGCTTTCAAAATCAACGTTTACCGAAAGTTCATCAACAGGCTTAAGCGTGAAAAATGTGTCAAGCCACCCCAGCAAATTCCCTACCGCAATATTCACCGCGCCGAATGTTATCGCGGCTTTTGCGGCGTCCTCTCCTCCGCAGACAATGTTCAGCGCAAGATGAGATATTTCAACCCGCTTCAGTATCTTCTTTAACGGCTTTCCCAAACTGTCCAGCGCAAGCCTTACAAGTTCTAAAATATCGTCAATCGACAGCTTTTTCTTCGGCTTTTCCCCTTTGCTTTTTTCTTTGGCGGGCTTTGGTTTTTTCTTCTTTGCTTTCTTCGGCTTATCAGATTTCTTCTTTGCTTTCGGCAATGTCAAAATCGGGAAAAACATATACTTTATCTTTAGGACAAGGCTGTTGTTGTAATCTACCATTACGTTTACCTTGCCTAATGTTAAAAGAAAAATTACAATCAGTATAATTCCCGCTATTATCCAACCCAAAAGACCGCCTCCTTTCCAAGGCTTTCAAATGCGCTAAAACTCGGAATTTTCGTAATCGTCAAGGCTTAACTGGTCGGTACTGCCCGGAATAGGCGGCAACGCTTCAAGGCTGTTAAGTCCGAAGCACCTAAGAAAATTCTCCGTTGTCCTGTATGCCACGGGCTTTCCGGGAATGTCCGTCATTCTCCCATGTTCTTCCAGCAAGTTGCGCTCCGTTAAACTTTTGACAACTCCCGCGCTGTCAACGCCCCTGACCTGGTCTATAAATCCCCTCGTAACAGGCTGATTGTACGCCACTATCGCCAGCACTTCAAGCGCCGCCTGCGACAAAGGCGCTTGTTTTCTCGTTTCCATAGCGGACTTTATATACCTTGAATACTCCGCTTTTGTCATCATCTGATAACAATTTCCGAGTTTTGCAATCTCAAACGCGCTTTTCTGCTCACGGTAACGGTCATTCAAACGCTCGATAACGCGCACCGTGACGTCTGTTTCAAGCTCGCACGCCTGCGCTAATTTATCAAGTTCAATAGGCTCACCGACAGCAAACAACACCGCTTCAACTGCCGCCATTCCCTCCGAAAACTTCATCTTTACTCCTTGTCCGTAATAAGGCTCACACTTTCACCGTCGTCGGAAATATACACTCTTCCCGACTTTGAAAGCTCCAGTACTGCCAGAAACATTGACACCCTCTGCGACCGCGAATGTCCTTTGTAAAGTTCGGACAAGCGCACGTCCTTGTTCTTTCTGAGCGCTTTCAATACCGTCATTATCCCCGTAAATACCGTCACATACGGCTTTGCCACTATGGGCGCAACAGACTTCGGCGCTTCGTTTTTTCTCCTCGCGCGCTCTGCAACAGCGCTGTATGCCGATGAAAGTTCTTCGGGCTGATGTGTACGGCGGTATGACGCGTCAACTTCGATTTCCGCGGGTTTGCGCACAAACACGTCGCTCCCGCACCATCTTGCTTTCAGCTTTTCAGCCATTGTCTTGCAGAGAGCGTATTCAATAAGCGCGCCTTGAAGTTCTTTCTTCATCTTCTCGGCTTCGTCCTTTGGCAGTAATGCCGCTGACTTTATCAAAATCAGCCTTGCCGCCATTTCAAGAAAATCGGACGTTACCTCTATATCCGCTTCTGTCATTCGTTCAAGATAAATAAGAAACTGCTCCAAGAGTATAGATATTTCAATATCCTGAATGTTCAGTTTGTGCTTTTGTATCAGCGACAACAGCACATCAAGCGGACCTTCAAAAACTTCGAGTTTAAAGTTAAGTTCAACCATGGTTATCCTATTAACCTTAAAGGAATCATAAGCACATGCATTATTGCATTTTCCGCAATAGCAAGCGGATAATCAAGCAAATCCGAGAAAATCAGCAGAAGAACTATAATCTGGAAAATCCTCTGATTTCTCTCCATAAAGTACAATGCTTTAGGCGGCAGGAATGTTGCAAGAACATGAAAGCCGTCAAACGGAGGTAGCGGAATGAAGTTGAAAATCATAAGGAAAACGTTGATTTCCGCCGCGTAATACAGCATAGACGCAAGCAGTATCATAGTTTCCGACATCTGCTCTATTCCCACAACCGACAGTATTCTGTACGGAATAAGCAGAATGAACGCCATAAGCAGGTTTGAAAGCGGTCCTGCCGCCGAAACAAGCAGATTAGCCTTTCTTATTGAAACTTTATTGCATCTTTCAAGATTTACGGGCACAGGCTTTGCATAGCCTATACTGCACAGAAAAATCATCAGCGCGCCTATCCAGTCGATATGCGCGAAAGGATTAAGCGTAACTCTGCCCGCGCGCTCTGCGGTATCGTCTCCGCAAAGCTTTGCAACAAGCGCGTGCGCGCACTCATGCACGGGAAAACACACAAATATAACGATTAAATCCGCGAAAATCGAGATTATAACGTCAATCACCGAAGTCTGCCCCGCAAGGCACATTATCAATTCAGTAGCGGAACTTCTCAATTCAATTTGCCTCCATATCTCTTTGTATATTGATATTCAAATTTATTATAACACTTTCTTCATAATTTTTCAAGTGCTTTTCCTTGACAATATGGAAAAAATATGTTAAAATAGAAACTAGATGATAAAAGTTAAGAGGCTGGAGTTTGGTCAAAATGGGGTTTGATGGCAGTTGACAGTGGACAATGGACAGTATACAGTTAAGGTGCCGCTTCGCGGGAATTTAGATTGTTCTTGAACCCAAAAAGCGTAAACCTACCGTTTGCCTACGCTGTTATAATCCCAAAACAATCTAATAACATTCACGAAGTGAATACCAGACCGTATATAAAGTCAAGTTTCAGACTGTTGAGAAAGCCTCAGATGCTAGGAAGCGTTACTGCAACTAGCCTTTGTGGCTGTTGCAGTGACGCTGACGACGCAGATGAGGCTTTATCGACAGTCTGACATTCACGAAGTGAATACCATAACTGTTTACTTTACACTTTCCACTGTATACTGATAGAAAGCAGGTGATTATACATGAGGATTATGTCTGTTGACTACGGCGACAGCAGGACGGGGCTTGCTATTAGCGACAAGAGCGAAATTTTGGCTTCACCGCTTATGACGGTGTTTGAAAAGGATTTCGACAGATGCGCGGAGATTGTCGCGGATAATGCGGCGAAAAACGGCGCGGAGCTTATTGTCGTGGGAGATCCGATAAATATGAACGGCACAAGAGGTCCGCGCTCGGAAAAATGCAGGCTGTTTGCTGAAAAAATAAGGGAATTGTCGAATATTGAAACGGTCATGTGGGACGAGCGGTCAACAACCGTATCGGCAATTTCCATTATGAACGAAAACAACAAGCGCGGCAAAAAGCGCAAAAATTCCATTGACCAGGCGGCGGCGGCTATAATTCTTGAAAGTTATCTGGCGTACAGAAAAAATCAAGCGAAATAAGTTTTCCGCTTGACAATTTTGCCCATTTTGTGCTATAATAAATGTAATAAAAATTCGGGAGGTAAATATGGTAGTTGAACCAAAAGTAAGGGGATTTATCTGCACAACGGCGCACCCCGTTGGCTGTGAGAAGGCTGTTAAAGAGCAGATTGACTATGTTAAGTCAAAAGGCAGGCTCGAAGGAAACTGCGCTAAGAAAGTTCTCGTTATAGGCTCGTCAATGGGCTACGGACTGGCGTCCAGAATATCCGCGGCATTCGGAATGGGCGCGGCAACTCTCGGCGTAATGTTCGACAAGGCGGGTTCGGGCAACAAAACAGGCACTTCGGGCTGGTACAACACAAAGGCATTTGAAAAGTTCGCGCATGACGAGGGACTTTACGCTAAAACCGTAAACGGCGACGCTTATTCCGAAGAATGTAAAAAAGAGATAATCGACATTATAAAATCCGATCTCGGTAAGGTGGATATGGTGGTTTATTCGCTTGCCGCGCCTAGAAGGGCTGTCGGCGATGTTGTGTACAAAAGCGTTTTAAAGACAACAGGCGCTCCTTACACAAACAAGACCATTGATTTGAGAAACAACACCGTTGCGGAAGTGACGATCGAACCCGCGACTGAAGAAGAAATTGACGCTACGGTCAAGGTTATGGGCGGAGAGGACTGGGAACTTTGGATCAACGCGCTGAAGAAAGCTGACGCAATTGAAGATAACGCGGTGACTATCGCTTATTCCTATATCGGTCCGAAAATTACTCACCCCATGTACTACGAGGGCAGTATAGGCAGGGCAAAAGCCGATTTGCTCGAAAGTTCACGGAGAATTACAGACAGCGGAATACGCGCGTATATTTCGGTAAACAAGGCGCTTGTCACACAGTCAAGTTCCGCAATCCCGATAGTACCGCTGTACATCTCAATTCTGTACAAGGTCATGAAACAGCATGGAACGCACGAGGGCTGTATAGAACAGATGCAGAGGCTTTTCAAGAGGATTTCGGAGAATGACCTTAACCTTGATGATGAGGGCAGGATAAGAATGGACGACCTTGAAATGAAGCCCGAAATTCAGGAGGAAGTTGCCGAAATATGGCAGAAACTCAATCAGGACAACTTCAAGGAGTTCACTGATATTGACGGCTACTGGAAAGACTTTTACGCGCTTTTCGGTTTCGGAATTGACGGAGTTGATTACTCACAGGATGTTGAAATATAATAGCAACAGCGCGGTCAGAAACCGCGCTGAATTTTTATTAACAGTCAATTATCTCTTGCACTGTATACTCGCCGTTTTCGTTTTTGGTTGCCCAGCCGAATGTGATATTTTCCTGTTCGGTTAGTTCAAGGTCTGCAAGGTCGTTTTCCGAGATGAAAATTATGATGCCTTTGCGATCGGTATACGATAATTTGCGCACTTCAAACGGAATGTTTTTGGCTTTAAGTTCGGACAAAGTATTTTCATAAACAGCTTCACGCGCCAACTTTATGGAAACATTTATTTCATCAGACAGACTTTGAATGACCTTTTCTCCTGCCTCAATGTCGGCTTCAAGTTTTTCTCTGTCAAACTTCCCGTCCGTTATATAATCGCCCAGAGATTTTAATGTTTCCATAACTGTCTCGCCGTTGACTACATAAGTGTCTAAAATCTCCGTTTCATCTCCCGATGTAAGGTGTTGAACTTCTTCCTGCTCCATTACATAGTCGTAAGTTGTCACGAACTCACGGAGTTTCTCAATTTTATTTCCGAGCTCGGTTTGTTCATCGAGTATTTCACTTAACGTTCTGCCGTTGTAAACATAGTCATAGTTGCACCCTGTCAGCAATGACACCGCGAAAATGCTGTCGGCGTCATGTTTTTCAAACTCACACGTTAACTCATACGACACCGCTTTTCCGTGCCATAACTCCATGCATACGCTTTCGACAATTTCCGCTCCCGCTATGCTCTGCGACCAGATGACATTTTCGGGGATTTCGGGTGTGCCTGACGATGACTGAACGTTTGAGTTTTCGGAATTGTCGGAAGTTATGTTGCTTGAATTAGTGCTGATGTCTGGTGTTGAAGCAACGGGCGCGGAATCTTGTGTAACGGAATTTTTACGGTTAAGGACATTTGCTCCGACAACCGCCATTGCCGTAACGCAGCAAGTCAAAGAGCCTGCTGACGCTATTTTAACGGCAGTCGTTCTTCTGCGCTTTTGCTGAACCAAATATTCATCTCTGCGTTTAAGCAGACTTGTTGTCATTTCTTCAGATGTCTTCATAATTAAAACCCTCCTTTGTTAGAATGTTTTTGAGAGAAAGTTTAGCGTGATACAAAAGGTCTGTGATCTGGCGAGGGGATCTTTTCATAATCCTTGCGGCGTCCTTGTTGGATAATTCCTCAAAGTACACAAGCCACAAAATCTGCCTGTAATCGGGGTTAAGCTTTGAAAGCGCTTTATGCACCGTTATCTTGCGTTCTTCCTTGATGTACGACTGTTCAAGGCACTGCTCGTCAAAAATGTAGTTTTCCATATCGTCAACAGGCGTGCTTGAAAGTTTTGAGCTGTGCCTTATGTAGTCGACAGCAACGTTTCTGCCTATGGCATACAGCCATGTTTTAAAACTGCACTTTCCCGAAAATCTCGGCTTTTTTGTTATCAGCCTGAAAAAAGTGTCCTCAGCAAGTTCTTCGGCAATGCAAAAATTGTTCACAAATGTGTTGACATAAAGAATAAGACCGTCCTTGTACGTTTCAACTATTTCCGAAAGACCGCTGTCCTCGCCGTCAAGGTAACGGCGGTAGCTACTTGCACCGTTATCCATTCAGACGCTCCTTTCCGCTTTTTTTCCTCTTCAACTGTTAGTCGCGCGAGGGTGAAGATTATCGCAGATAATATTGAACTTGGAGGGGAAACTTTTTGAAAAAAGTTTCCCATCTAGAGGCTAGATTTTTAAGAGGCTAGAAGCTAGACATGGTATCCGCTTCGCGGATAATATTTAGATTGTTTTGGGATTATGTGAGCGTAAATTCTTCGGTGGGTTTACGCTCTTTTAGTTTAAAAACAATCTAAATAATGTCCGCCGTAAGGCGGACACCATAACTGAATACTGTACCCTGTACACTGTATACTGACTATACCCCCGTTAGGTCGAAAACAGGTGTGTACTCCTCTTTCGCGGAGCTTTTCTCCTGCATATAACCGTCAAGCCCTGCTTCTATAACGGCATTGAGGGCTTTTTGGTATTCAAATGTTGTTATCCGCCTGTTGAGTGCTTTAAACCGCTCGTCAGTTTTAACCAAGCCGAATGGGGTGTACTGGCTCATAATGCTGAACAGTATCTCGCCCCTGAACCGCTCGGCAACGGCGTTTATGACATTTATCGAATCCTTATACAAATTCGGCAGGACGAGATGCCTTACAACTGTTCCCTTAACAAGAATATCTCCGTTAAACACGGGCTTTCCCGTCTGACGAAGCATTTCCGATACGGCGTTCATGGCGGTGTTGAAGTAATCGGGGGCATTTGAAAGCTTTTCGGCGGTTTTGCTGTCGTGATATTTAACATCGGGCAGGTATATGTCCACAAGTCCGTTCAACGCCCTCAATGTTTCAACTCTCTCATAGCCGCCGCTGTTGTACACAACGGGAATATTCAGACCGTTCTGCTTAGCAGTTTTCAGCGCTTTTATTATCTGCGGAACAAAATGCGTGGGGTTTACAAGGTTTATGTTGTGCGCGTCTTTGTGCTGAAGTTCAAGGAAAATCTGCGACAGGCGGTCTGTCGTTATTTCAGCGCCGAAATTCTCCGCGCTTATCCCGTAATTCTGACAATAAACGCACTTCATCACACAGCCCGAAAAAAACACCGCGCCGCTTCCGTTTGTACCCGAAATGCACGGTTCTTCCCAGAAATGCAAGTCGGCGCGCGCCGCTGTTATCGTGTTTTTCATACCGCAAAATCCCAAGGTATTTTCGCGGTCAGCTCCGCATTTTCTCGGACATAAACGACAGGTCATATTCTGCTCCTTATCATTATCAAGAAACACCGCACAAATTCTACGCGGTGTCAGACTGTATAAAACCACATTGTTATTTTAAATTATTACGGGTTTTGTTTATGCGGGGGCTCTGCCCCCGCGCCCCCGCCAAAGGAGCCAGCTCCTTTGGAATCCTCGTAACGCTCCCGCACAGTAGTTTTTCTACGGTCTAAAACACCGCACAAATTCTGCGCGGTGTTTTAGTAATTAAAGTACGTCAGCCACATCAAGCCACGTCAGCAAAAGTTCACGTTCTTCGGGACGTTTGAATTTAAGCTGTGCCGCGGCGACAATGGGAATCCATTCGCGTATGTCGTTTCGGTTTGCCTTTACTTTATCGCAGTAAATGCCGAGATATTTTTCCGCGCTCTCTGTCTTATGCTTAAGGCAAAATCCGAGGTACGTTCTCGCCGCGTCCGCAAACTGATTTCCCTGTTTAGCTTTCAGCCAGTCAACGACAAATATCCCGTTATCGCCGACTATGATATTTTCGGGCAGAAATTCGCCGTGGCATAATGCCGAACGTTCGGGAAATGCCGACAATCTTTGCAGAAGTTCGTACTTCTTTACATCGTCAATTGAATCAAGTCCCTCGATCGAACGCTTCAGATAATCTTTCTGCCTGCTTAATTTCGGCGCGTGAAGAGCGTTGAGTTCAATCTGCAAGTCCACTAACAGCGCTAAATATTCATCTCTCCTGTCGGGATCTTCGCGTATAAGAGTTTCAAGCGTTTTGCCTTTCTTGAACGCGCTGATTATCGCCCATTTGCCGTCAATCTTAGCCGTTTCGAGAAGTTCGGGAATTTTCGCATATCCCGTTTCCTCAACCCTCGAATATGTCAGCGCTTCATAAAACACAACGCTCTTCGGCTCGTCGGGTTCTTTGAAAACCTTTACGCACTTGTCGCCGCATTCGTAAACCTGCACTTTAGAACTTTCCGAAATAAGCTTTTTCAAATCCTTGCTTTCCATAATTATGCCTCCTAATGACAGATTTTTAAAAGTCAAATATCACGCTGTTGATAAACAGCCGACGCAGATAAGGCTTTATCGGCACTCTGCTAGTCAACTTCGCCGTTATATATGCCCTTTATCGTTATGCTCAAAAACCTGAAATCGTTCATCAAATCAAGTTCTTCTCCGCTGAATTTGCCCATTATTCTGACTGTCGGTCTTAAAACGTTTTCATTTGTCTTTATGACAACTCCGTGCCTTTTGTCCGAAAGTTCAACCATTGTGCCTACGGGATACGGGTTAAACGCCCGTAAAAACGCCTTTGTGACGTTAAGGTCAAAATGCGTACCGCTCCCGCCCAACATATATTCCTCGGTTTCGGGAACACTCCACGGCACTCTGTACGGGCGGTTTGAAGTAAGCGCGTCAAACACGTCGCATACCGTCAAAATCCTCGCTATAAGCGGGATTTTCTCCCCCGCTATGCCCATAGGATAACCTGTGCCGTCGTATTTTTCCTGGTGGAAAAGCACTCCCGCGAGGATATTCGGGCTGTAGTCACTGCTGGCTTTGAGAATGTTGTAGCCTATGAGCGGGTGCTTTTTAATTGCCGCAAATTCCTCGTCCGTAAGTTTGCCCGGCTTTATTATGATGTCATGGTCAATGTTGGATTTTCCTATATCGTGGAGAAGTCCGGAAACAACCGTTTCCTTGGTTTCCTCCTTTGAAAGATTTAATTCCGTGCAGACGCTGGCTGACAGCATTGCCACTCTTAAACAGTGCTTATATGTATAATCATCATAATTCTGAAGCGCTATCATCTGATTTGCAAGGAAATCCGAATTTTCCGCAAAATCCAGAATTATGTTGTCGGCAATATCGTCTACCTTTTCAACTGCCTTTTTTGAAAGTTCGATTATTTCCTCGTTACATTCAAAAATCTCGTTGAGGTCGGACAATGCCTTGCTGATATTCTCGTTGATTTTCGGCTTTTCGTACGACATGGGCGAGGTGTTTTTGTAGTCGTCGGAAATTCTTCCGACTTCCACGATATTCACCGTCTTTATGCCCTTTTCTTTGAGCATATCTATCATTCCCGACGAGAGGAAAACTCCCCTCTGGAGAATGACTTTCATCTCCACCGCGTCCGCAGAAGTTACGTCAGCCGCAAGCTGCATACCCTCGCGTAAATTGCCTACAGGCACAATCAGCATAAATTAACTCCTTAAGTATTAAACCACAAATGAACTCTTAAATCAGAAAAGCGGAGACGGATAAACTCCTCTGTCAACATAACCTTTTAAGATTTCTTTTGCCTTTTCGG
>CANQOJ010000039.1 GCA_947625455.1 uncultured Clostridia bacterium
GTGGACGAACTGAAATCCATGCCCAAAGGTCACTTCATTGTGATGAAAACCGGATGCCATCCTATGAAAACTCGGCTTAAGCTGTTCTTCAAGTGGGGTATCCAGTTTGAGAATGCCTACTCAATTGAAGAAAAGTCCGAACGCAAGGTTCAGTATGCGGACAGCAAAGAAGTCGAGAGGGAGATAATGCGGTTATATCCTCCTGTTGAACTTGAATTTAATTTTACAAAGATTTTAAATGAACCGAAAGATAAGACTATTCCCAGAACAAAGAAAAGTCCCGTGTAGAAAAGATTTAATGAAGTTGAGGAAAAACGTCTTGCAAATCTTATACTGATTGATTTTTTAATTTCGAGCATAATCAACATTTATCTTGATTTTTTGAGTTCTCTGTGCTATACTTAAAAACAGGAATTAAACGCTAAGACTGCGAAATTGTTCCAAGTTCTAAATCAACATAATAAAGGAAAGATACACAAATGTCGAAAAATCCTGACGAAGATTTTATAAAAAAGCTGTTTTCCGACTATAGACAGATGATGTTTAAGGTTGCGTACAACATCTTGGGAAATCGTTCGGATTCAGAAGATGCTGTCCAAGACGCTTTTTTGTGGATAATCAACAATATTGAAAAAATTTATGAAATACCCTGTAACGAAAGGGCTAATTATTTCGCTTCTATTATAGAACACCGTTCTATTGACATATATCGAAAACGGAACGCCCACCCAACTGAGGATATTGAAGAACAATATGATTTAAACTCAAATGAGGACCTTGAAAAAACGGTCATATCGGATATGACCGTAGATGAAATTAAAAGTGCAATGAACGAACTGTCTAATATGGATTATGAAATACTTTACTTATATCTGTTCAAAAAATTGACTCCAAAAGAAATCAGCAAAGCAATGGATATATCCGAGTTAAATATTCGTGTATACATTTATCGGGCGAGAAAAAGGCTAATAAAAATCTTAAAAAAGCGGGGGATTAGTTATGACATTTGAAGAAAAAATGGCACAAGCATTCAAAGAAACATCTGACGAAAGAGCTGACCGTCTGATGAAAGTTGAAAAAAGGCATAAATTTTCGCTTGCGTATAAAATTTGGGAATATAAAACACTTCGTGATCTTCGCCGCGGTCGCTGTGACAGCCGTTGGACTTTGCAAAAAGCAAGGAATACTGCTGCGGCAATGCTGACAGCTTTTTCTATTTTAATTTTCGGCGGGACGGCTTATGCTGCTATTGCGATTATCGGAAGATATGGAATTGAAGATAAAGTCGACTACTCTAAAGTGCTTATGGAAACATACCCCTCCGACAAAACCTCTTTTGAGGAATATTACGGATTGCCGGAAGAAGAGTGGGAACTGACAGATTACGAAATTGGGTATAGTTATACAACGCTGAATTATACACAAGATGAAAAAAAGATCTGTTTTTCTCAATACATAATAAAAGATGGCAATAACGGTAATATCAACACCGAAAAAGCCAATGTAGAAATGTTGTCGTTACATTCTGAAAACGACGGTTTTGTAATGGAATTTTCAAATAATGAAACTTTATTATATTGGATTTATGATGGATATTTGCTTAATATATCTGGCAATATAGACAAAACCAAGGCAATAAAATTGGCATATTCTACAAAAATTGTTGATTTAGAAAAAATACTTAAAAAACCTGTTACGATATTGTCTCTTGTTTCGCTTCCATTATAGAAAGGGAAAATAATGTTTTCCCAAGCAAGGAGGTGAAAAAATGAAAAAGGTATTTTCAGTGTTGGCAGTCATTTTTCTGTGTCTTTCAATGCCGGTGAGTGCAAGTGCGAGTTCTGTTCCATCAGATATGGTTCAGCCATGCTATGAAAAAGCATTTGATACGTTATCAAGGCTTGAAATAGTGGGCAATAAAGCAATATGCGAAAGCAAGACGACATGTATGTCGAACGTAGTAAAGGTCACTGCTGTACAAACTCTTGAAAAACAAGTTTTCTTGTGGTTTTGGGGTACATACGACAATACAACATGGACTAAAACAACATACACAAATTCACTCTCTATGTCCAATACCAAGAGCGGACTTGCCGCAGGAAATTATCGTGTTAAGACGGTATTCACATTGACTGACAACAACGGAGAAACGGAAACCATTACAACCTACAGCGACGAAAAAACAGTTTCTTAACAAAGCCAAAACTTAAGTTGCTATGTAAAACAGGAGGTGTTATAAAATCACAAATAAATTTTGAAGCAGATGATTAGGTATCGGTTTTCACGCTGAAAAACAGCGCGGGTAAGACTGAAACAATCACCACTTACAGCAAGGAAGTAAAAGTTCTTGAATTATTGTTCAAAGTAAAAAAGTTAATTGGAGGCTGATTTAAATGACAAAAAGCAAAAGAACTCTTAAAGCTGTTACAGCAGGCTTAATGACGGCTATGCTTACATTTTCAAGCGCGGTTCAGGCGACTGAAAATTTTGATGTTCAGTCTGAAACAACGTGGGGGATTGAAGATTATGCCGAGAATATAAAAAGTATTTACAAGGCGAATTATCCCGAACAGGCAGATATTATTGACAATATAGTTGATACGCTCGTATTTAGTGACGAATTTGCCGGTATATTTGCGGCTGAAGGTACAACTGCATTTCAGATTGTAGAAGATTCACTGCTTGATGTACTTGCCCCTGAGCCTTCACCTCAAATTCAAACAGACGATTTATACACCACAAAGTATTTCTTCCAGCCAATTCAACAAATAAACAATTATTATTGCGGACCTGCGTCAACGCTTATGGCATTGATGGGAAGCGGTGCAGCAGAATATAACTATGACGATGTTAAATCAAAAACAGACGAGTTGCAGACTACACTTGCAAATCAACTGGGAACAACTCTAAGTTCGGGAACAAACATTAGCATGATAACCAAAGTATTAAATAATAATGTTCCCAGCGTAAACGGTTATAAATTCAAAACAAAAGCGTTTACAGTTTATTCTTATCAAAGAGCTCTTGATTTTATCGAAACAAGTCTTGTTGAAGATTGTGTGCCTGTAATACGGGTTCCCGATACTGCGCTTCTTTGTTATTACAAAGGTAAATCATTTAGTCATTATATGGTCGTAGAAGCAGTAGACTTCAATGCAGAAAGTGTTACTCTTGTTGATCCTCATTGTGATGACAAATATTTTGGAAGACACACCATATTTTATGAAGATTTTGAGAACCTAGCAAAAAACTCTAAGGACTTCTGGGTATCGGTGTATACAAAAGTTAAAAGCGACAATAGTTACATATACGAATAAATTTTTAATCAAATGGAGAGTATTATCATGAAAAGAAAATCTATTTTAATTCTTACAGCATTGTTTGCAATTTGCAGTCTTACAGCTTGCAGCGAGAACGAATCCGGAAACGGCAATAGTTCAATAATCAGCAATAATTCAAATTCAGGCGCTGCCGATTCCCCAAACGACAACAGTTCGTCTGAAGATAAAAGCAAGGACGAAAGTTCAAATCCCGAAGAACAGCCCGCAGAAAAGACAGTCGGCGTTTACGGAGAAACCGAAATTCCCGACATTTCCTGCGGTGATGCCAAAACAGAGGGAAAAGCCACTATAAACGGCGAAAATGAAGCGCTCAAAGCAAGCCTTGACAGCATGGTATTTGAGAAGGTTACTTACGGCGATTATACAGTGAAGTTGGTTGGCGATAAGGTCAGAACAGATAAGGCTAATTTCCCCGGAAGTATTTATGCCCAAAATCTTCGCGTTGAGGTTGAGAAAAACGGTAAAAATATCGAGGGCAGCGGCAAGTATTCCGATACGGCAACATATACTTCTCAGTACCTGACTGAATACAGGCTTTTCGAGGACAAGATAGGAAGCTATCTTGATGTATATGAATTAGAACAGCCCGTAATTGCAATGCGCTATTTTTATGATGATGACGCAGAGAGGACAGTTACAAAGACTGTAGAATTTGCGGTCATCAAAGATGATAAATTATATTCGGATTTTTCAGCAGACAGCAAGGCTGGAACAGGCGTGAACATAAATCCCGACAACAGCGGAGAAGATTTAAGTAAAATGCTCATAGTAAATACCGAGGACAACACTTGTCGGTTAAGCGTTTTTGCGGCAGATGAGTTTACATTAACCGATAAAACCACACTTACCGACGCAGACGCAGGAATTAAATATACATTCAACTTTACGGATTTCCCACAGGCGCAGTTATATTCGACTGAAAAGATCGGATAATTTTTAGACAGGATTGTCCGAACATAACGTTGCAACAACTTAATAAACAGGCTAAATAAAAAGTAAAACTCCAGACTGCTGACGAAGCAGATGGGGTTTTATCGACAGTCTGTTATAAATTCAGTGACGCGCAGGCAGTCAAAGCCTTAGACAATGTCAGCTTAACAATTTCAAAAGGCGATATGACAGCGCTTATAGGCACATCAGTGCGGGAAAATCCACATTGCTTAAAATAAGCTGATTTAGCCGATTGCTTGATTTCAAAGCTGTCGGGCGGTCAAAAACAGCGCGCCGCAATTGCAAGAGCGCTTGCCGCAGATACCGACATTATTCTTGCTGACGAACCAACGGGTGCGCTTGACAGCAAGACAAGCGGTGAGATCATAAGTCTGCTTAAGCGTGTCAACGAAAGCGGAAAAACCGTAATTATTGTTACGCATGACAAAAATGTTGCAGCACAGTGCGGGAGAATAATTGAAATTTCAGACGGGAAGATAATTTCTTAATGATATAATTTAATATTCATATTCCGCGGCAGCGATATGCTGCCGCGATATTTTGTGCAAAAATTCCCGAATTTCGGGAATTGATTCCCGAAATTCGGGAAAAATGCTTGTTAAACCCTGCTATAATATAGACATAGGGGGTGATTTCTTGAAAGAGAGGGTTAACAGGCTTTACGAATTGCGAAAGAGCCGAAATTTGACGCAGCTGTCATTGTCTATTCAGCTTAATCTGTCTCTTTCAAGAATATCCGCCTACGAAAACGGAGAAAATATTCCTTGCGATGTACTTATGATCTTTGCCGAGTTTTACGGCGTTTCTATTGATTACATACTGTACTTTTCGGATATAAAATCATCAGAAACGAATATAATGGAGTCGGAACAAAAACTGCTGGATTTTTACAGAAAACTCTCTTTGGACTCAAAGGCTCTTATAGACTGTATGGTGAACGGATATTCACCGCAGAAAATGAATGATGACTGAATAACATCGTCTAAAAAAGATAGGATACATCATGAAATTTCTTTTCGCAAAATATTCAATTTTGCGATTATTAAGTCAAATTCCGCGCAGCAAGCGGGATTTTTTATTTCACTGACAAAAAATCTGACGGCAAATATACTTTTTATGCAACCGTGAACATTGAAGATAACGTCCTCATACATTCGGCTTTTCGTTCCATAGAGGAATGAACGTAGCGGTTAAGAGTAATTTCAACGGAAGAATGTCCCAAAATTTCCGACAGCGTTTTTACGTCAACGCCTAATGCTATGCAGTTGGTCGCAAACAAATGTCTTAGGGAATGAAAAGTTACTTCGGATAAATTAAGTTCGTTCAGAATACGTTTAAAGCGGTATTGCATAACTCTCGGCTCGACAATTCTCATCGAACCCGAAAGCAGATAACAGCTGCTGTTTGCTTTTATGTTTTTCAAAAGCGGAATAATAAACTCAGGCAAGGGAATTTCACGAGCAGACGAATTGCTTTTCGGCGAGGTTATTATCAGCTTTGTTGCGGTATTACCGCATATATTTTTAACGCGCTGAACTGTATTTCTGACTGTCAAAATCTTTTTTTCAAGGTCAATATTCTCCCACTTCAGCGCACAAAGTTCTCCTATACGAATACCTGTTGCTGAAGATAATAAAATACCGACATTGGAAGGTGTCGGATCTGCTGTTAAATAACTGTTAAGCAGAGTTTGCTCTTTTTTATCGAGCAGCTCTTTTTCTTTTGCCTTGCCTTTTGGAATGGATATAAACTCGGACTTGTCCTCATATCTGAAACACTTTTTTGCAAATCTGCACACCGTTCTAATAAGCCCCGCAATATCTGCGACGTACTTAGCCGAAAGACCGTATGAAAGTTTATTCTGAATAAATGCATTAAGATTTTCAGCCGTCAGCTTATCGTAAGGCGTTTTTCCAAGCGACAAGCAGATGTGTTTTTCAAACTTCATACGGTAATTCATATAGGTCGATTCCTTGACTTTCAGACATATGTCGGCGAACCATATCGCAAAAAGATTATTCAGCGTCAGATTTTTCGGAACATCCGAAACCGCCGGTTTAACGCGCTTTTCCGCTAACTTTGCTTTAGCTTCGGCATAGGTTTTTCCGTAAACCGAGGAATACTTAAACGTGCCGTCAGCTTTGACTTCGCATTTGTATCTGCCCTCCCACCTGCCGTCTTTCCTTTTGTAAATATTTTCTCCGTGTCTTGCCATTGTTACACCCCTGTTCCGACAACATTTCTGACGGCAAATTCACATTAAAAAGAGCATTTTTATTGAATTTAACCTCAAAAATTGGTTGTCTGTAATTGATTTTTTGTTTATTCAGAACTTTAGAATTACGGTTTTAAGCCAAATTTGCCTTTCGCAAAATTGAATATTTTGCGAAAAGGCATACCTCAATTATATCACAGTATGTTGGCATATTCAAATTACCGCGTTATGACAAATTCCCGAAAAACGGGAATCAATTCCCGAAATACGAAAATTTTTTGTGATTATTTATGTTACAATTAAATTACGGCAAGGACAAACTGTTCTTGCAGTTCTTTGACAATTGAATAGCAGTATTTCAGATACTTTCCCTTGCGCAGCCTTTATGGTTGAAAGCGAAGGGCTCGACACGATGTCGAGGGGGTCACGCCAAAGGCGGCGCAGGACGCGCCGCAACAAAGCGTGACTCCGGTGCCGCGCCATGACGTGTAGAACGGCATTTATCGGGATTCGGACGAAAACCTACGGCAGTTAGCCGAAAGATATCATTTCAAAAAGTTCGTGGAGAATTTCCGAATACGCCGCCAAAAGCACCGAGCGAGAAACGGCAGCTCCCAAAATTTGCGCGGCAGCAAGTGCGCGATGACCTGCGCGAGGGGATAATGATACTTCCGTCCAGCCACAGCAGAGGCAAAATTGCCTCGTACGCAATGGGGGCGGCGGCATGAGAACCACGCCGAGGTGAGAGTCCTATGACATCGTGCCAACGGTGGTCTGATATATTCCCAATGTCGGGGGTGCGGGGCAAATACGACAAGTTTTTACAGGCAAAAACAGCGGAGTTATCTGCTGTTAAAATACGAGATAACGGCTCTGTAATCACACAGAGCCGTTATTCTGTTTTGAAAAAGTGTGCAAATTTGAGTTCCGTTAAAAATAGAATTGAAATTTGCACATTTAATTACGGAGGAAAAATTATGGACAACGAGGCAATTTTACGTTACAAATTTTACTTATGCAGAACTTTTCTGGACAAGCTGCTGCGCGAAAATCTTATTACCGAAACGCAGCGCAAAAGGATTGAAACCGCAGTTATAAAGCGGATCACGGAGGTTTGAACCCTGTCCGCAATTGTTGGTAGTGATACAATTTTCGATAGATATTTCGGTGACATTGGTGATAGATTTCGCGGGAATTTTTCGGTATAATGTGTGATGAAAAGAGGTGAGAAAATGGCTCAGGTAACAATAATTCCCGCGAAAAATTACGATGATGAAATTGTCAGAACGGCAGCTTACGCAAGAGTTTCAAGCGACAGCGAGGATCAGTTAAATTCATTCAACGCGCAAATTCGCTATTACACCGAAATGCTCCAATACAGCAACAACGCGGTGTTCGTGGATATGTACGCGGACGAGGGAATTTCGGGAACGGGAACGGCAAAGCGCGAGGAATTTCAGCGTTTAATGAACGACTGTCGAAAAGGAAAAATCGACCGTATTTTAACGAAATCCGTGTCGAGATTTGCGCGAAATACAAAGGACTGCCTTGAAGCAGTACGCGAACTGAAAAACCTCGGAGTGAGCGTTTACTTTGAAAAGGAGAACATCGACACGGGTGAAATAAGTTCCGAAATGCTCCTAACATTGTATAGCCAGTTCGCGCAGGAAGAATCAATGTCCATCTCGCGCAACTGCAGAATGGGAGTTCACAAGCGAATGGCGGACGGGACATACAAAAACGTTTCTACCCCGTTTGGATATGATTACATTGACGGAAAACTGCAAATAAATCCAGAAGAAGCAGAGATTGTAAAACAGATTTTTACATGGTATCTCGGCGGTGTCGGAATGACTGAAATTGCCCAAAAATTAAATGCACTTAAAGCAAATAACAAAAAATGGTGGTTCAGCACAATAAAAACCATAATAACAAACGAGAGATATATAGGAGATACACTTTGGCAAAAGAAATTTACAACCGATACACTTCCGTTCAGATTGATTAGAAATCACGGCGAAAAGGAGCAATATTATGCCAAAGGAACACATGAGCCTATTATCGAAAAAGAAATTTTTGATGCAGTTCAAAAACTGCTTTCCGAGCGCTGTAAATCAAAAGAATGTATAATACGGGATAGCCCGTTCAGAAAGAAAATTCAATGCGGAAACTGCGGTAATACATTTAGGCGAAAAACAAATAATAATATCGTGTTCTGGACTTGCCGAAACCACGACGAATCCGCCGAAAACTGCCCTATAAAACAGATACGCGAATCCGAATTTCAAGCCGCATTTATACGGCTGTGGAACAAGCTCCAAACGCATTACAAAGCCATTCTTGCGCCTATGCTGCGACAGCTTGAAACCCTCTCCGAAAGGGAAAAATCGGCCAACATACAGCTTGCCGAACTGCGGAAAGAGATCTCCGAAATCAAACGGCAGATTCACTTGCTCACAATTCTGAACTCACAGGGAACGCTTGACGGAGCGTACTTCAAGGAGCGTTCAGCGGAACTTGACAGAAAACTGCTGAACTCGCAAAAACAACTCCGAGCAAGCCTTGACGACAGCGATAACGAACGGCTTGACGAACTGCGAAAGCTGATTTCAATGCTTGAAAAATCCGAGCAAATTACCGAGTTTGACGAAACGAAATTCGGGCAAATCGTTGAGCGAATAACGGTACTTTCCAACACGGAAATTCGGTTTGAAATGATAGGCAAAATCGGCTTTACAGAGCGGATTGCGAGGTGATAAAATGCTGAAAAACAGAAACATTCCGTTCGGTTATTGCGTGATAAACGGCAAGTATGCAATAAACGAAATCGAGGCGCAGGCTGTTCGGGAGATTTTCGAGAATTACATTAACGGCAAATCGCTGAAAACAATCGCCGCCGAAATGCAAATTCCGTACAATTCGGGCAAGGCAGCTTGGAATAAAAATATGGTTGCAAGAGTTCTTGAAAACAGAAAATACATAGGCGAAAACGGTTATCCGAGAATAATTTACAACGAGGAATTTAACTCGGCAGCGCAAATAAAATCCGAGCGCAACACCTACCGCAAACCCGCTCCCCAAGCCGAACAGCAAGCAATTGTAATAACGGAAACGGAATACGAGCCAACCGAAGAAATTCGGAGTATGACGGAACAAATAAACCGTATGCTCGACTCCGAAAATGCCGATAAAAATGCGGTTGAGGCACTTATAATAAGATGCGCTCAACTGAAATATTCCGCAATAAAGGAGTTGAGATAATGGAGCAAACTATCGTGATAATACCCGCAAAATCCCGTGAAGAAATTCAGCGTACAAAACGTCTGAAAGTGGCGGCATACTGCCGTGTCAGCACCGACGAGGAAGAACAGGAAACAAGTTACGAGGCGCAGATTTCATACTATACAGAGAAGATAAAAAACAACGCGAACTGGACGCTTGCGGGCATTTTCGCGGACGAGGGAATTTCGGGAACACAGGCGAAAAAACGCCCCGAATTTCTGAGAATGATAAAACTCTGCCGACAGCGGAAAATTGACCTTATCCTCACAAAATCCCTGTCAAGATTTGCTCGAAACACGGTGGACAGCCTGAACTACATAAGAGAGCTGAAATCGCTCAACATTGCGGTGTATTTTGAAAAGGAGAACATCAACACCCTCACCGCGGAGAGCGAAATGCTGACAACAATTATGAGCTGTTTCGCGCAAGCTGAAAGTGAATCCATAAGCAAAAATGTGGCGTGGGGCATTCGGCAGAGTTTCAAAAACGGAAATGTTCCGATACGCTATGCGTCACTTCTCGGCTATAAAAAAGGCGCGGACGGCAAGCCCGAAATCGTCCCCGAAGAAGCGGAAATTGTGCGCGAAATATTCCGTAATTACCTTGACGGAATGAGCCTTGTACAAATCGCAAACGCGCTTAATTCACGAGGAATTACAACAAAATTAAGCGGTTCAAAATGGAACAGCGCGAACGTTCAGAATATCCTCAAAAACGAGAAATACACGGGCGACGCGCTGCTGCAAAAGACGTTCATCACCGACTGTATAACGAAAAAATCCCGCAAAAACAACGGCGAACTTCCGATGTATTTAGTGAAAAATCATCACGAACCGATTATCTCCCGCGCCGACTTCAACCGAGTTCAAGAGGAAATGGCTCGGCGTTCTGCAAAGCGAGTTATCGCGGACAAGCTGACCAAAACCGAACAAGGCAAATACAGCGCGAAATATGCGTTATCCGAACTGCTGATTTGCGGGGAATGCGGGGCGCATTACAGGCGGGTAACATGGACTGCCAAAGGCTATAAAGAGATAAAGTGGCGGTGCATTAGCCGTATTCAGTACGGCAAGAAGAAATGTCATAACTCGCCGACCGTTGATGAACAGTCACTTCACAAGGCGATTGTGAGCGCGATAAACGAGTTCTGCAACGTTAAGGAAGATGCGGCGAAAGTGCTTAGGGAGAGCGTTTGCGAGGTACTTGACGCTAATCTGAATGGGAGTGTTCAGGCAGCACAGCAGCGGATCAATGAACTTACAAAAAATATTGACGAGTTGATTAAACTTGCGACCGTTCCCGAAACTGCGGAAAATGCAATGCGCGACATTGAAAAATTCAGCGAGGAAATGAAAAATCTGCGGGAATTTATAGAGAACGAAAAGGCGAAACAGACAACTGTTCAGCGCAATTCGGAGCAATTAAATGCGGTGCTTGAACGGCTTGAAAAAGAGGATTTTGAACTGACGGAGTATGACGATACGGCAGTCAGACAGCTTGTAGAGCAGATAACGGTTGAGTGCAAGAACCGCATAACAATACGGTTTAAGGGCGGGTTTGAGGTACAAGAAGAACTATAAGGGGGGTGGCAGATTGGAGATTGAAATTTCACAACAGCTTTATGAATTGCTACTGTTACAGTCGGCGGAATCGGGGTTGTCGGTTGACGAATTGATTTCGTATGCGTTCGGAAATTACATCAAGGAGAGTGATAACCATGCCGGTTGAAAAGAAAGGAATAACGGTCAAAATTGATGCCGAACTTCATGCAGAGGTTCGGCAATTTTTGGACAGTCACGAGATGACAATGGCGGAGTTTGTGACGCTTGCATTGCAGGACGAACTTCACCCTAAAATCAACTTGCAGGAGGACAAAAACATGGGCAATATGCGGACATTGGCTTTTCAAGTGCCGGAGGAGCTTTTTCAGAAAATTAAGGATTATCTTCAGCACAACCACATGACGCAGAAAGAGTTTGTGATCGGGCTGATTGAAAACGAGATCGAACGGGATCTGACGCAGAGAGCAGATCAAGCGGAACAACCCGAAACAGACGTTGTTAGCGAGTTTGAGGACGAATCCGAGGAAGTAGAGGAACAACACAGGGAGCAGGAAAGCGCAGCCGTTTCGGGCGATTTTGAGGACGTTTCCGCAGAAGAAAGCGAGGACGAGGAACTTGACGATGAGGAAGTCGAGGACTTGGACAATGAGCCGAGCGAAAATGAGGAATCCGAAGATTTTGATGAGGATGAGAGCGAGTCCGAGTGTCAGGGAATGGCGATGGGGATGTAATAAAACGAAAATAAGTTGTTGACAGGTTGCGAAAAATGTGATATAATTTAATTATGGGGACGGAGCAAAAAAATCTTTTTTGTAAAGGTTAGCCAGCCGGTGCGACCGGCAGCGATAACGTCTCAGGCGTTGGTTTGAGACGTTATCTTTTGGCTCGATTAAAATAATCTTCTTTGTAAAGGCTAAATAAATTGGACAAATCCGAAACACGATGGTGCTTCGGATTTTTTCGTTTTCTACCCCGGTAAACCCGTGTTCGGATTGGTGGTTTACCTTTAATGTAATCCGCCTATAGCTTGAAGACTGTGGGCGGATTTTTATAGTTAATCTTTTCGGACGGTGGTATAATTTCAGCAGGCTGTAATGGGCAGGTATTTTTTTAAAACTTCACAAAAAAGATTTTGACGGGACTTGAACTTTTCGGCAACAAAATTTATGCGGTTGAATTTAGGCAAAACGCCTGTAAAATTATCTCTTAATTATGAGAGGTGATTTACAGGCGTTTTTTTGTTTTCCGCATAATTCGGCAGAACCCGTTATAACAGGCTCTTCGTAGCTTGAATATTATAATTCGGAAGTACACAATGGTAAAAGCAACAATTCAAAATAGCCCATACTGCATGGAAAGTTCTGTGTCCCCTGTTCGAATTGAATGTTTATGTTTTCTTTCACTAAAAAATTAAGGAAATAAATCAAGAGTTGCCTTGTATCCATATCATTCCTAAAATCTATTATTAACCATTCAACATAGATATTTGCTATTTTGATTTAATGGTGCTATAATAAAAACAAGAAGATAAACAGGAGGAAATTGTATGAAAAATGTTTTGATGTGTTTTGCAGTCATTTTGATACTTCTTTTTTCAGCAGGCTGCAATAACAGCACGAGTTCGGATAACTATAAGCAGGACAGTAATTATGCAGACAGCAAGACATCTCAAAGCGAAAATATGGAAGATTTTATTATTCCTGTGTCCAACATTACTGAACTTGAAAGCGGTTTATCAACTGTAAGATTTGACGGGGACTACGCTTTTGACCTCTTTTTGAAACAAGGGGGCGAGGCAACTGATCAAGATGTATTTCGTTTTATAAGTCAGTCGCTTATAGGCACAAATACAGACCTGCGAATGCAGGCAGAGGGGTTCGGGTGCAGTACGATTTCCATAAAAAATACAGACGGCGGATATTTATTCGGACGAAACTTTGACTGGCAGAATTGCGATGCGCTTATTGTTGCTTCTTATCCGAAAGATGGGTATTCCTCTGTTTCTACCGTAAATCTCGGATTTATAAAGCAAGGGGCAGGCTTTGCCTCATCAATGATGACCGATGAAATTCTAACTGTTGCGGCATTATATGCCCCATTAGACGGCATGAATGAAAAAGGACTTTGTGTGTCCGTCAATATGATAGAAGATAACGCGACTATCGGTCAGAACACGGACAAAGCGGATATTACAACAACGACAGCAATCCGGCTGCTGCTCGATAAGGCTGCAACTACCGACGAGGCGTTGGAACTGCTAAGGCAATATGATCTTCACGCTTCCATGAATTTTATGGTTCACTTTGCTATTGCCGACAGCAATGGCAAGAGCGTGGCAGTTGAATACATCAACAATGAAATGGTCGTGACAAATACTCAAATTTTAACAAATTTCTATCTTGCGGATGGTGAGAAGCAAGGAATTGGAACTTCGCAATCGCACGAAAGATTTGATATATTAAACGATGCAATTTCAAATCATCGGAGCATGAATAAAGAAGAAGTAAAAGACACATTGGACAGCGTGAGCAAGGATAATTTCAACGAATTTGAATCGACCGAATGGAGCGTCGTTTTTGACCAGCCGGATTTGACGGCGACATATTACCATAGAGAAAACTACAGGACTGCATATGCGCTTAAAATAGATAAATAGCAAAGGAGGGATAACATATGAACTATCTGCGATTGCTGTGCAAGCTTTACCGCAAAAAGCAGATGATGAAAAAATCGAAAGAACAGGTGCATACCCTTCAAGAAAATAAACTCCGAAAATTGCTCTTGTATGCCTACGAACATTCAGCCTATTACAGAGAAACATTTGAAACGGCAGGAATCACGGCAAATCAGATAAACACCGCGCCTTTAGAGCAGTTTCCAACCCTCAATAAAGAACTGCTTATGGAACATTACGATGAGATAGTGACTGACACAAATGTCAAGCAAAGTGAACTGCGCAGCTTTGGGGAAAAGTCATCAGACAGCATGGACCGATATCTCGGAAAGTACCACGTTGTTCATTCATCAGGCAGCACCGGAGTACCAAGATATTTTCTGTATGACGAACAGGCATGGGAAGAAGTAATCATCAGCGTAGTATGCGGTGCATTATGGGAACTCTCTTTTCGGGATATTCTGAAACTGCTTGCAAAAAAACCGCGAATTCTCTATATTGCAGCAACGAACGGACGCTACGGAGGTGCTATGGCGGTTCATGACGGCATTCGGGGTATTAGGGCAGAGCAGCGTTTTCTGGATATTGACACACCGCTCTCAAAATGGCTTGAAACCGTACAGGAATTTCAACCCAATATTATTATCGGTTATCCGTCCGCCATTAAAATTTTTGCGGAACTTGTAGAAACGGAGAAAGCAGCCGATAAAATTGAACGTGTTGTTACTTGCGGAGAACCTCTCACTCCGGGAATGAGGCACCGTTTTGAAACTGTTTTTCGCTCACCCGTAATAAATTACTATGGCGCAAGCGAATCCCTTGCCCTCGGAGTTGAAGATAACGCGTCAGACGGTATGATACTATTTGACGATATGAATATTATTGAACTGTTGGACGGCGAGATGTATATCACTTGCCTTTACAATTATGCCCAGCCTCTGATTCGTTATCATATTACTGATAAATTGATA
>CANQOJ010000040.1 GCA_947625455.1 uncultured Clostridia bacterium
GTTCAAGGGGAAAACTTTTTCAAAAGTTTTCCCCCTTGCGTTCTTAGTGCCTTATTGCGTTCTTACTCCTCAACAACTGCGAAGTATGTATTTCCTTGTCCTATATAACTGCCGTTGAACATCTCGCTTGACTGAATGCCGAAGTAATCGCCGTTATAGAGCTGACCTTCGTCCATTACATGCAAGTTCTCGTCGCGGAATGTCTTGAAATACGCGGTATCTGTTACGTCCTTGCCTGCGGGGTAGTTGGCGAGGCGCTTCTCGCCGTAGCCTGCCATTACCACCTTTACAACGCTTCCCGCTTTTGTACCGAGCGCATCGTCATACCTCACGAGCGCATAGTAAAACCCGTCGGGCGCTTCAAAGAGCGACTGCATTTCCGACTGGAACATGGTTTCAAACTTCCCGTTTGTCGCTTCGTCCTGGTTCTGGAGAACTGCCGCCATTGCCGCCTGCGGCTTGTCGTTTGACATTGCGACAACGTTCTGTATCTGCGTGTTCACAACGTGCATCATCACAAACGCATACTTATTGTTCGGGCGGTTGCCGCCGAAATCCCTGTCGTAGACAACAACCTGCTGTGGATCGTGTTCGTCCGCCGCGCCCGGAACAGTCGCTATTGTTGTTTCAAGCTTTGCGAACTTGGAGAACAAATGCTGCGTCGCGACATAAAAGTCCTTTGCGCCCGACATTGCCGTGTCTTTGAGCGAACCCGACATCGAAAGTCCGGGCAGAAGCATAGCTGTCAGCAGTGCGATAACCGCTATGACGATAACGAGTTCTACAAGCGTAAAACCTTTTTTCCGTAAATGTTTCATAAAGTTCCTCCCGCCAAATTCTTGTTTTTATGGAATTTTGCAATATCACAAAAACAAACATTCAGCCGTTTATAATCTGCGGTGATGTTCCTATGACAGTGCCGTCTTCGGCAATTCCGTTGTTTCCCGACCAGTAGTCCGTTCTCGTAAAATCGGCAAAGCTCGGATATTCTTCCGTCACCTCGCTTGAATTGACGAAATACACCAGCGCCTCAACCGCGCCCTCGTTAAGATACCCCACGGCATACAGCTCCCTGTACCCCAGATTCGTTATCAGATAATCGCTAAGCGACTTCACCATTTCCGCTTCGTCCTCGTCGGTTACCCAGAAGCCGTCCGAAAACGTCGAGACGTATTCTCCGTTGCTTGCGTCAATGATTATGTACGGATCATTTTCAACGTTCTTCGCTTTGTTTATGTAATGTCCCGTTGTATCAAGCTTTGTTATCCACATATTGACGAACTTCCGCACATCATTTGCGGAAAGGTTTGCCGAAGAAACGCGCGCGGTCTGCGCCACGCCTACCATTGTAGGGATAAGGATAGCTGCTAAAATGCCGATTATAGCTATAACTGTTACAAGTTCTACAAGCGTAAACGCCTTTTTTGCTTTTAGGCGCGCAATTGTTTTCATATCTCCAACCTCGTCAGAATACGCAATATCCCTCGGCGGGGATAAAACCGCCGAGGAACTTGCATTGTTTTAGTAATTCACTAAATTAGTGAGTGCCGGAACCTGTGCCGGAACCTGTACCCATTTTGCACTGAGGGCTAGTACCAACTATTGTGCCGTCGCTCGCCAAGACACCAGCCTTGCTGCCCCAAACACCTGTTGTCTGATTTATCATATCGTTAGCCGTAATACCGGTGGAAAAAGTACTAGCTACACCGCCTAAAACGACAGCAACACCTACAACGCCGCCCTTTTCAACGCCAATTTCAACATAAGCCTCTCTGAGGTCACGAAGGTTATCAGCCATGAATCCGCAGAAAGAGTTGTTTGGATCAGTGCCATCCCATGTAACTGTACTCCCGTCACCAAACTTAGGTGTGTCAGCACTTACGGTAGTAGTCCAAGTACCGCCGGATACTTTGAAAACAAGAAGTTTAGCGGCAGTTGATTTAAGACCTTGCTTCTTCAAGGATTCCGCGTCAGTAGTGAACTTAGTAGCCTGAGTTCTGATCTGCTGAGCAGCGGTGTTAGCAGATGTGATGTTAGCGTCCTGAACAACGCCAATCATCGTGGGGATAAGAATTGCAGCAAGTACGCCAATGATAGCGATTACTACAACGAGCTCTACGAGAGTAAAGCCCTTTTTGGCTTTTAAAGCCTGAAGTTTCTTTATCATAGTAAAGACCTCCTGTAAAAAAAGAATTTATTATGTATAACCCCGGCGGGGCTATATCCGAAAACGTTTACAAAAGCTTTTACAATTTCTGTCTTTGCTTTTGTATTTACATTATAGCGTATTGCTCTTAAAAATGCAAGTGTTTTTTGAAAAAAAGTCCGCCAAATCACGAATTTCGTATATATTATTTCAAATTTGTGGAATACTTTTGGTTATTTTAACGAATGGAGCGTTGAGAACACATGGGAACAGGCGCGGGGGAAGTTGAAAGTGTGGAGAATTTAGGCGGAGAGGGGAAAGGGGGTTGACAAATCAGGGGGAATGTGGTATAATTCATATAGTGATTGATGGAACAAAAGAAGCCCGAACGGCTGCAATCACTCGGGCTTCTTCGGACGTCAAAGCCGTTCCCGACTTTTTCGTCTAAGGCTTACCGCCTGTTATCACGGTCAAGCCATTTGCAGATCATCTCTACAATCAAACCCGCTGCGACCGCAATAAGTAAATTAAATAAATAGCTCATACATGTCACCCCCTTTGCTATAAGCTCAGAGTGTACAGGCTGGCGAACTTATTATATCACAAAAGCGCATTATTGTCAATAAGTGTAAAAAAATTTTTAATATTTAAAATAAAATCTTGACAAATGAAAATAAATGTGGTATAATAAAAATGTAAGTAAATTAGTTTTTAATAGCTCATACATGCGAAAAAGTCCGGGGTGCTGCAAATATTCTCGGACTTTTTTGTATTTTATTTTCAAAAACACTTGACAAATGCGAATAAATGTGTTAGAATATAATTGTAAGTAGATTAACCATTAAATGCATGCTAACAAAAAAGCCCGAGGCTCTCGAAACGCGAGGGTTTTTTTGTTGTTTAAAGAATTTTTCTGTTAAATGCAAAAAAGTCCGAGGCTCTCGAAACGCTCGGACTTTTTTGGGCTTTAAAAGCCGTTTAGACAGTTAAAGCCAAGGCTTACCGTCTGTGGTCTCCGTTAAGCCATGTGCGGATTATCTCAACGATCAAACCCGCTTCAACGGAGATAAGTAAATTAACCCATAATGGCATGCAAAATCACCTCCCTCGCGCAAGCTCGGGATAAAACAGCCGGCAAAATTATTATAACAAAAGCAGGTTCAATTGTCAATAACTGTCGAATAATCTTTTAAAATTTCAAGAAAACACTTGACAAATGCGAATAAATGTGTTAATATATAAGTGTAAGTAATGATACCATCAACTGCACGTGTACAAAAAAGCCCGAGGCTCTCGAAACGCGAGGGCTTTTTTTGTATATCTAGAAAAAAACTACTTGACAAACACAAAAAAGTGTGATATAATACATGTGTAATCAAAATTATCCATGTACGCAAGAACCCCCGAGTGACTCTACAATAGCTCGGGGGTTCTTGGGCGTTTAAGCCGGGAATGGTGCTAGGCTTTTACCGGGCGTCATCTCCGTTAAGCCATATGCGGATTATCTCTACGATCAAACCCGCTGCAACGGAAACTAATAAATTTATAATCATATCCATGTACGATCACCTCCCTCGTTAAAAGCTCGGTGGTGGACCGTCCGGCAAAATTATTATAACACAAGCAAGTTCAATTGTCAATAACTGTCGAATATTTTTGCAGAAAATAAAAAAACACTTGGCAAACACAAAAGAGTGTGTTATAATACAAGTGTAATCAATAAATGTATTCCATATGCACAAGAACCCCCGAGCTATTGACGAGTCACTCGGGGGTTCTTGTATTATAACATAAGCATGTTCAATTATCAATTGAAAATTGCATACAAAAAAGCCCGAGTACTTGGAACCTGCTCGGGCTTTTTCGCATGCGTGAATTACTTGCATTAAACTTTTCTACACCCACATTATATCACATTCATTTTCACTTGTCAAGGGTTTTTAAATATTTTTTCGCCACTTATTGGCAATAGAACACTTTTATGATATAATAAATTCGCCAGCCTGTACACTCTGAGCTTATAGCGAAAGGGGGTGACATGCGTGAATTACATATTAAACTTTTTGATCTCGATCGGAGCGGGTTTAATCGTTGAGATGATCCGCAGATGGCTTGACCGGGATAACAGGCGGTAAGCCTAGGCGAAAAAGTCGGAAATGGCTTTAACGTCCGAAGAAGCCCAAGTGGTTGGAACCTGCTTGGGCTTTTTTGCGCCCTTAATTAACTCATATTATATCAAATTCTCTATGAGTTGTCAATACCTTTTCGATAAAACAACGCCGGGAAATCCGAACTTGTTTCAGTCTCAACTCTAGCCTCTAGCCTCTTTAATATCTAGCTTCTATACGCCCATATCAAGAAATCTCTTATACTCCGCAAGATCCTGACAGCGCCCTCTTGCAACCGCGTCCTCAATTTTACCCGTGCGGACAAGTCTTGCAAGATCCTGGTCGAGCGTGAACATGCCCTGCTTTTTGCCCGTTGCTATTGCGGTCGGTATCTGGAATATCTTTCCCTCACGTATCATAGCCCTTACCGCGTCTGTTGCCGCAAGGATTTCAAGCGCCGCGCAGCGCCCTTTTCCGTCAGCTGTCGGAACAAGTGTTTGCGAGATGATGCCGACAATTGAGTTTGCAAGCTGTGAGCGGATTTGCCCTTGAGAGTGCGGCGGGTAAACGTCGATAATACGGTCGATTGTTTCAGCCGCGCCCGTTGTATGCAATGTCGAAAGAACGAGATGTCCTGTTTCAGCGGCGGTAACAGCAGCGTTTATCGTCTCAAAGTCACGCATTTCTCCGACGAGTATAACGTCGGGATCCTCACGGAGTGCCGCACGCAGTGAACCCGCAAAGCTGTCAACGTCCTGCCCGATTTCGCGCTGGTTTACCATGCACTGTTTATGCTCGTGCATATATTCTATAGGATCTTCAACCGTTATGATATGGCAGTTTTTCTTAATGTTAATGTGGTCAATCATTGCCGCAAGCGTCGTAGATTTACCCGAACCGGTAGGTCCCGTGACAAGCACAAGTCCTCTCGGCGCAAGCGCAAATTCTCCCAGAATTGCAGGCAAATTCAAGTCGGCAAGCGTCGGAATGTCGTCTCTAAGCAGACGTATAGCGATAGCGTGATAACCGCGCTGTCTGTACACATTTACTCTGTGTCTGAACTTTGACGCGGAAACATATGAAAAGTCCGTGTCAAGTCCTTTTGAGATAGAAGCTTTCTGCTTTGGCTTTGTTATCTGATTTATGACGCTTACTATCATATCCTCGGTACATTCTTCATAACCCGAAAGCTTTCTGATAGAGCCGTGCAAACGGACTATCGGCGGCAATCCTCTTGTAAAGTGCAAGTCGGAACAACCCAAATCCCTTGCCTCGTCAAGTATTCTGTTAATATCAAGCACATTGTTTTCCACTGCTTTTTTCCTCCTTATATATAATGTTATACTGTATATGTCGCCTTTACCAGCTCGTCCATTGATGTTCTTCCTGCAAGAACCATTTTCGTTACGTTGTCGCGGAGAAGCAGAGTTCCGTTTTTCGTTGCGAGCTGTCCTATCTGCTCGGCTGTGCCGCCCGAAGAAATCAGCGCTTTCATGTCGGGCGTCGATACGATTATCTCGTGTATCGCGGTACGTCCCGAATATCCCGTGTTATGGCAGGCTTTACAACCGCCTGCGTGAGGCTTGCATACCACGACAGGCTCTTTCTTGCTTAACAGTTTCAGTTCCTCAGGATCTTTAAGAACAACTTTCTCCTTGCACTCGTTGCAGAGCAGTTTTACAAGTCGCTGTGCCACAATTCCAACCAGTGACGACGCAACCATGTACGGCGCAACGCCCATGTCCACCAGACGGATTATTGTCGAAGCCGCGTCGTTTGTATGCAGCGTCGAAAGCACAAAGTGTCCCGTGATTGCCGCTCTTATGGCGATATCAGCGGTTTCGCCGTCACGGATTTCTCCGACCATTATGATGTCGGGGTCCTGACGAAGTATCGAACGAAGCGCCGCCGCGAACGTCATGCCCGCTTTGTCGTTTATCTGGCACTGGTTTACGCCGTCTATTTTCTTTTCGACAGGATCTTCAACGGTTACTATGTTTACGTTAGGCTGTGAAAGTTCGCCGAGCGTTGCGTAAAGGGTAGTTGACTTACCCGAACCCGTAGGTCCCGTAACAAGCATAACGCCGTTAGGACATCTTATTATCTGCTTGAACATCTGGTAGTTGTACTCGGTCATACCAAGGTCGGTTATCTTGCGCGTTTTCTCGTCAGCCGTTGAAAGCAGACGTATAACGCACTTTTCGCCGTAAACGCAGGGTATTGTCGAGATACGGACGTCAAGGTTTACTCCGTCAATTCTTGTTCCGTATCGTCCGTCAAGCGGTATTCTTCTTTCGGCAATGTTCATTCCGCCGAGGATTTTAATACGCGTTATGACAGAGTTATGCAGTGCAGGCGGTATGCGCATCTGCTGTTCAACAAGTTCGCCGTCTATTCTGAAACGAACTCTTGTTCTGTCCTTGAACGCCTCTATATGAATATCCGAAGTGTTTGTTCTGAACGCGCTTTCTATCATCATGTTAACAAGCTTAACTATCGGCGCGTTATCAATTCTGCCCTCGGATTCTGCTCTAGCGAGATTTTCCGCAACGTCCTCTTCGGACATATTTTCGTTTTCAAGCTCGTTCATAGTGCTGTCGAGAGCCTGCGACGAATAATATTTCGTGATTGCCGCCTCAATCTGGGCGCGCGTCGAAATCCTCGCCACAACGTCCATGCCCGTCTGGACTTTGAGGTCGTCAAACACCACAAAGTTTACGGGATCGTCTGTTGCAACATAAAGACGGTTATTCTGGAACTGGTAAGCGAAAACATTTTTTTCCCTCGCCATTTCCTCGGAAATTTTGTTTACTGCGTCCTTGTTTATCTGGATAGCCGAAAGGTCGACATACTGAACTCTCAAAACTTCGGCAAGCGCCTTTGCGAGGTCAACGTCCTTGACGTAGCCGAGTTCAACGACAATTGCGCCGAGTCGTCTGCCTTGACCTTTTTCTTTCTGGTATTTGAGAGCAGCATCAACCTGCTGAGGAGTTATAAGGTTTTTCTCAACAAGCAGGTCTCCTATTCGGATACTTCTTCCCATGGGCATAAAAGTATTTCCCCTTTCAAAATATTTGGATCAGACTGACGGTAAAACCGACTCTGCTTTGTCGGCATTTTAGGCATTTTGCACGCATAATGCCAAGCATTTCGGACTTTACGACAGATTGATATTTTGCAGTTTTTTTAATTTACCCACTTTCAAAATCATCTTGAAAAAGCCGTGATTTTGTGGTACAATATAGTAAACAATTTATATATATAAGGAGGCAGGCTTATGCCTATTGCTGTCAATGTTGTGTATGCGGTGCTGGCGTTTATTCTGGGTTCTGTTATCGGAAGCTTTCTGAATGTCGTCATTCTCCGCACTCCCGAAAAAATGTCTATCGTAACCGAACCCTCGCACTGTTTTTCGTGCGGACACCGCCTTGCGTGGTACGATATGTTCCCGATTTTCAGCTATTTGCTTCTCCGCGGGCGCTGCCGCTACTGCGGTGAGAAGTTCTCGCCGAGGTACATGATAGTGGAACTTATGACCGCGGTGCTTTACTGTTTTTCTTATCTTATGTTCGCGGTTTTTCAGCCTGCGGACTGGTGGAAGATTGCGTTTTCCGCGGTGTTGTTCCCCGTGCTGATTGTATTGTCAATGATAGACATTGACAGGTTTGAAATTCCGTACTGGTGCAGTGCGGTAATGGCTGCCCTCGGAATTGCCGCAATATTCGTTTTCCCAAACGATATTGTCTGGTATGAACGCCTTATAGCAATGGGCGTTATACTTATCCTGTTCGCTGTTCTTGTTCTTATCGGAGGCATGGGCGGAGGCGATCTTCAGCTGATGCTGGGCGCATCTCTCCTGCTTGGCTACCGGGTATTCGCAGGGTTGCTTGTGGGCATTATCTGCGGCGCTGTGTACGGTTCAATCAAAAAGTTCCGCGACAGGAATGCCGAAAAAGAGCTAAGCGAACGGATCTTCAAGCTTGTCAATAAATGGTATGAAGACCAGCTTGACAATGGCGTCGGCTTTGTAACCGACGGTAAATCCGACATAATTGTCGGAAGCATAAGCGACGGCGCTCCCGATATTGAGTGGGAGTTTCTGGACGAAAAGGTCTGGCAAGGACTGCCCGACAAATCGGCACTCAGCCGTATGCTTCGCGAAAAGATTACGGACGAACGCGAGGGCGGATTTAAAATCCACATAAGCGGCGACCGTGTTGCCAAGGTCAAATATTCCAGAAGAATGGTCTTTGGGCCGTTTCTGGCAGTGGGAATTGCTGTTTCATGGTTTGCGGGAAGCTACATTGTAAACTGGTACGCAAGCCTGTTCTGACATCTCAAAAAAACCGACAAACATTCGGGGCGAGCATTCGCCCCGAATTTGTCTGTCTGTCAAAGTCCTTTTCTTATGCAGTAGAAGATATAAGTATCCGAGTGAGTTTCGTCGGGATTGGGCGTTCTTACCTGCTTAATCTTCACATTTTTGGTTGCGCCGTCGGTTATGTTTCTGATATTTACAAGGTCAGTGTAACCCCTGCCGTTTGCGGTGAGGTCTGTTTCCTCCTCGTCGCCGTAAACGTCAATCGTAACCTTAAGCACGGGCGCAGCCGTACCGCTCGGATCTTCCTTGCCGTCCTTGGCGAAAACCTGCTCGACGGTGATTTCGGGGTAAAGTCCGTCATAGAAGCAATCCTCGAATATCTTGTTCATGGGCTCTTTTATGGTGTACTTGTCGCCCGCGCCGATTTCAAGCTTCGCGACGGAGAGCATGTTCTTGTGCTGGTGGGTTCTCAAATCCTCGTTCCAGCTGATGACAATGCACCGCATCTCGTAGCTTGAATTTTCCCTGACTTTCTTGTACATGTCGTCAAGTTCGGAGTTGTAAATAGACGCCAGGTCATTGTTCCTCTGCGTTTCGTTGTAGCTTTTTGACGCTACGCCGGTAAACACATTCACTCTGTCCGCGTTTGTTAGGCATTTGTTGAGGTAGGAGTCAATCGTTTCCGCAAGCACCGTCGCGCGAATGTCCGCTTCCTGCTCGTTTGCCGCGCGGAGCACGGGCGTTACAACAAACGTCATGCTAAGCACGAGTATTCCGAGCAGCGCTACCGAAATAACGACTTCGATAAGCGTGAAGCCTGCGTTATTGCGCTTTGACAGCAACCGTTTCAGATATTTCATCAAAGTCACCTCCGCGCTTATTTCGGGTATGCGCCGTAAATGTTCGGACCAACGTCCTCAACGTCACCGATAGTTGCGTTCGGTCCATAGTGGCACGAACCGTCAGCCTGCATAACACCATTTTGACCGAATGAACTTACAGTAAGTCCGGGATCAGTCTTAAACGCTACTTCAATCCTTGTGTGGTAACCGATACTGTCATAGAACTTTTCTCCGTTGCCGGTGTAAGGCGTATCTTCCGGTTGTGGTGGTTCCGGTTCCGCCTCTAAATACTGAATATGGTTAGTACAAAGATCGTAGTAAGGGTTAGGAGCATCGGGATCTGGGTTGCTACAACCTCCTACGCCTTGATTGTTATCTTCATAATTCCAACCACCCCATGCATTTTGATACATGGTTCTGCCACATCTGGTGCAACGTGCCCTTATGCCCGTAGTGTTATTATTTTGAGTACTTCCACCCTTAAACGGGCTGCCTACTCTTATGCCATTTCCGGATACTAAAGCAACCGTATATCTGTTTGCATTATCGGGAGAGCCTGTAACTCCGCCTGTTCCGGAATTTATCGCTTTTTTCGCGTCTGCGTTTGCGGCTACGCTTGTAAGGTCGCCGTACTGGTCGTTCAGATAATTCGCATATACGATATTGCAGGCTTTTTTGCTTGAATTGAGGAAGTAAAGTCTGTAAGCCGCATACGGAATATCGTCTGTGTTCATGTTTCTTGCGCTTGCGCTGATATCGAGCGCATAAACCGTGTTTCCGTCAGCGTCAGTGCCTATTTTTACGACCTGATTTACGGAAATGTAGTCAAATCCTCTTGTTCCCGTAATTCTTGCACTTACACGGTCAGTCTGTGCGCCCTCGTCATTTCCCTCATCAGGCGGTGTGTCTTCCGTATCGCCTGCGTCGGGATCTGTTACCGGTTCTGATTTTGCCGCGACAAAATATACAAGACCGTTTACCGAACCGTCGTCATGAACTGTGGTTTCGTCGTTAGGATCGTCGTAATATTTTGCGCCGTACATCTGATACGCATAACTCATTTTCTTACCGCCGAGTTCCATTTCAAATGTTCCGGTATCTTCCGCGTCTTCGTCATATTCAAACAAATCTCTTGTCAGCAAGTCTACTTCCTGCATATCAATTTTGTCAGAGAACTGCGCATTTGATTTGCGTTCAAGCGATACCATGTTCAATATCTGCATTATCATAGTCGCAAACAGTGCGAAAACAACAAACGCAATTATAATTTCCACCAGCGTAAAGCCGCTTTTCTTTGAGAATAATCTTTTAAACATATTATAAAGCGCCTCCTTTGCTTAGTGTGTTACTAACTCTATTTTCCAGTCTTTGTTGCCTGTGATTTTGTGCTTAAAGCTGTCATCGCCCATTAAGTCCATGGGGTTCTTGTCGGGTTTGCACATAATAAACTTCGATTCTGAGAAGAAGTTATAATCCGAAACCGTCATACCGCCCATATACTTAATTGAAACCTGACCTTGGTCGCCACCGGCTGCGTAATATGTAACGTAAGGCGCGTATACATAGCCTATCATTGCGTTATACGTTACCGCGCCGCCGTCGGGTTTCAAACCGAAACGCATATCAGAACTTTCATCACTTGATACAAGGTAGATGTTGGTGTGAGGATAAATAACATTTCCTGCACTGTCAAGATTAAGCTTACTCATATATCCGGACGCCGTTGAATCAATTTTCAATTTATCAACAGTATCTTTACATATATTGTATTCGCCGTAATTATCTGTAACAAGCGTTTTTTCACACTCGGGGCAATACGTTACTTCATTTATAAAGTCGCCGGGATCGTTATAATCTCCGTCTGCGTTGCTGTCTTTTCTGTGCTTCTTACAGCTTACAGTCAGTTTCTTTTCACCGCAGACAACGCCGCCTACTTCTCTTGTACAAGTTTCTTCGCTCTCTGTCACCTCAAAAGTACAGCCGTCTGTACAATCATGTCCGCATTTTGAATGAACATATGGAAGTAACTTGTCGGGTGAAAGCCATGTTGTCGTATGATTTCCGTCTTGAACAGTAGGCAGATTTCCTCCGCATAATATCCACCAGTTGTAATGCGCCAGAGCGCTCTTATCAACTTCCTGATATATAACTTTCTCAGGAACGTCAATTACAACACTGCCTCTGCCTTTAACAAGGATAATAGGTCTTACAGTGTCGCCTCTTTCTCCTGTCCATGAAAACAGGTTTTTAACGCCGTCTTTACCTGTTCTGTTAGCCTTAACGCGTATAGTATAAACATTATCGGGGTTATCGCCTGTATCAATGATAATGAAGAAGTAGCCATTTGTATTTACAACAATATCGTCAATTACACAGCCTTTGCCCCATTCAGCTGAACCATAGACAATGTTTACATTTTCGCCTGTGGACGATATATTTAATGTCTTACGATTGCCTGTTCCGTCAAGTCTTACTTCGGGTATCTCGTCCTCGTCTATTATCCACTTGTAGTAAACATTTGTCTGTGTTCTCTGATCCAAGTCGATAAGCATTTCATTTAGAGTAGGAACGTTCGTATCTGAAGCGGCTTTGTCGGTCCATGTGCCTTGACTTACAATTTTGCCGTTCGGATCATAAATTGTGCCGTTGCACCAGTAGTTATTACTTGGGTTGCAGTTAGATTCTATGTATATATCTCCGTTTACATAGAAATTCGCATTCTGGTTTTCAATGCCTATATGGAGATCGCCGTTTACAAAAACGCTGTAATTCTTAATATTTCTGTTTAAGTACATATCTCCGCCGACATATATCTTATCGCCGGTTTTTCCGTCCATAGGGTTACCGTATTCGATTGTAAGCGTATTTCTTACTGAGAATATTGTTGAAAGTCCCGAATCGTTAAACCATGCTTTGTCTTGTTTTACAACAACCGAACCCGCACAGTTGATATTACCGTTTACAAACAACTGGCTTGAATCGTATGCGCCGAAATATGTTGTTTCGTTATCAAAGAAAACATCGGAATTAAAACGTCCTCTGTCAAGGTATACATCATTAGGAACATAACCTGTCGCCGCGAATGTCGGTGAAACAGTGGGATTAGGATTGCCGGGTTCGCCGCCTTCGTCTTCGTAGGGAATCCACATGACGTTATGAACAGTATCCGTAACGCCGTCAACAGAAACAGTTATCGTAAAGTCGAAAAGTCTGCCCATTCTTCCCTTAGAATCAAGACCGTCTTCAAGCCTGCTTACTTCAACTTTTATGTCGCCCATAAGTTCAGCCGTAGGGTCATCAGCTCCGGGCGTATACTCAAACACTCTCGGTGCCTTGGGGTTTGATTCATCAACAATATTGATGTCGGTAACTTCCATGTCGTTGAGCGCTTTTACCAACGGACCGAACTGATTTCCCGCGATGTCGTTTCTCAGCATTTCATAAATCGACGCCGCGCTTTGATACGCCTGTTTCTGATTGAAAATGGTGTATGTTGTCGAGCGCGATGCCAAAACCGTAAAATACATAGCCATACAGGTAATCATCAGTGCAGTCATAGTGCTGATGACCATAAACAATGCACTTCCGCGATTGCTTATGTATTTTCTGAAAGTGTGCATATTTCCTCCTTATCTTATTTTGTGAACAGCTAGCCTCGAACGGCTTATGCAGCCTGCTCGCTGTTCTCGCCGTTATTCTCGGCGGGTTCTTCGGTCGTTATGCCGTCCTGGGCGTTAAGCTGATCCGTGGGATCCTGCATGCGCTCAATGCTGTAGAACGTAAGCGTTACCGCCAGTTCCTTGGCTGTAGTCGAAATATTGGCTTCTTCAGGCTCAGGAACATCATCGGGATTAACGCCCTGCGGGTTGTAGTTGAAGTTGCCGTCCTCGCCTGCCGCGATTGCCTGACCACCTGCATTCGCAGCGTCGTCGTTAAGCTGTCCAACATAATAGCTGTACTTTGCCGTTACTTCGGGATATTCAACAGAATAACCGCTCGAAAGCATAAGCGCTTTTCTTGTGTCAACGCCATTTTCATTTCTGACGTAGTTATTTATCTCGTCAACAAACTTCGTGAGTTCTTCCTGATTCTGAGCCTTAACCGTGAAGTTTACAACGCTCGCGCCGATAGTCTGGGAGCTGCCGAGAGCCGCCTGAAGCGCAGCTATACGCTCCATGCGCTTTGCAACCGCCTCGTCAATGTCAACGCCCTGCGTTGCGTACTGTTTA
This sequence comes from uncultured Clostridia bacterium, assembly GCA_947625455.1. Taxonomy (GTDB): domain Bacteria; phylum Bacillota; class Clostridia; order Oscillospirales; family Ruminococcaceae; genus CAG-115. The sequence continues at coordinate 13,647 of CANQOJ010000040.1, forward strand.
AGAGCATATGTGACCTGCGATTCGGTCGGGAAGCTGGTTGAAAGGGTAGCGGTTGAGGGGTTGGAAACCGTGAGAGAGGTGACTACGATATTTGACTCGCACTGGAGAATGAACTCTCTTGCCGCCGCGTCAGCTTCATATGACTTCATTTCGGGGAAGAACATATCCGCGATATGCTCGCCAGTTTTGTACGCTTCGATTATCTGCTCTCTGAGCGGACCTTTTGTCGCTTGTTTTTCAACAGCAGCGTCGTATTCTTTCTGCTTGTTGTCGAGGTTTTTAAGCGTGCTTTCAATTTGCTGCGCTGCGGGTACTATGAACAAAAATATTCCGAGCGCAATTATAACTATCACAAGGATAATGATTATAGCGATACGTTCTTGTTTACTGAGCCGCATTTTCATTCGCTCCTTCCTGATTATCAGCGTTCTCGTCGTTCTCGTTATTTTCGCCGTTGTCGTCGCCGTATGTTGCGTTAGCTTCATCGCTGCCCATCTGGACCGACATTGACATAGTAAACGAGAATACGGTGTCAAACTTTACTTCGCCGTGGCTCTGAAGATATGCGTAGGTGTAGTTATCCGATTCATTATCTTTCGTAAATCCCGAATAAGTTACATTTATAAAGTAAGGCTCGCCGTACTTATTTAATACCTTTTCGGTGAGATACTGCGCATATCTTGAGGGGAGCGTTGACGGATCGCCGTTTGAGCGTCCCTTAAACTGGACGGTTACGCTGTAACCGCTCATTGAAATGCTCTCGATATCGAGTTCTTCGCCCTCTTCGAGCAGTTTATCCTCTTCGTTGTCAAGCGGGACGCGAACTTTTTCGATTATGTAGCTCTGCGCCTTGGGCTGGTAGTTAAAGAGCATAGCGGTGCGGTTTACCGTGTCGTTATAGCTCTGGAAACCTGCAAGCATTGTGTTGCGCTGGTCAACTATCGCGAGGTCGTTCTGCATAACAGGATCGGAAATCTGCGCCTGGAGCGAGTCAATCTTGCTCTGGAAACCGCTGTTTATCAGATTGAGTACCAGCACAACGCCGCCGACAAGCGCCGCCGTGCCGACAACCGTTCCCGCGAGAGCAAGCAGGAATGTGTTGCCCGCA
>CANQOJ010000041.1 GCA_947625455.1 uncultured Clostridia bacterium
CTTAACGTCAGCCAAACCCTCTCTGTAACCTCTGAAAACGCTTGCTATACAGCATAAAGTCACCGCGGGCGCTATGCATATTATCGCGAGTAAACTTTTCGGAGAACAGGCTATGTAATCTGCAAACGGCTTTGCAAGCAGCCAGATAAGCGAAGTACCCATTATTCCCGTAACGGCGAAAAGCATGACCGCATATTTTCTGACGACAGCGGCTCTGCAAAGGTTGTCGCAGGCGGCACAGCGAGCCGTAGTACGCATTATTGCCGTAGGTATCCCCGCCGCAGTCAGCGCGAAAATCGGTGAATACAACCCGTAGGCTGTTGAGAAATATCCCATTCCCGTGCCGCCAAGAAGATTTGCCAGAGGAATTTTAAACAGCGCCCCGACAATTTTGGTTATTGCCATGGAAATAAACAAAAACGCCGCGTTTTTAATAAATCTTTTATCTTTCATAAGCTTTTCCCTTTCATTAAAAACATATTTTTGTACAAGTCTATGTGCTTGTATAGCCGAATATGAACCGAAATCAAGCTAAAGCATATAATGAAGAAACGGAATTTTCCGTTGAACAGCGCTCGAATATTACACATTCAGAGCAATATCTTTTTAGAAAGGAAGATTTTATGGATAAAATGAAATCTCGCGTCGGATATTCTTTTGTTCCGATTCAGCGAATGGATAAGGTATACTCACCGTCCAAGGCTCTTATGGCGGGAACGATTTTCCCCGAACTGAACATTACAATCGACGAATACGAGAGGGGGCTTTATAATGGCAAATAATATGAACAACCGCAGCAGAGTTTACGCAAGAAACGAAAACAACAACTCCAACAACAGCCAGGCGGCTTGCTCCGAGCTTCTTAAAGCAATAATGGAAGCTGATTTCTTTGCACAGGACTTAAAGCTTTATCTCGATACCCACCCTGATGATGTAAAAGCGATTGAAATGTTCCGTGAAGCAGTAAAGCAGAGCAAAGCCTGCAAGGCGGCTTTTGAGGACAGCTTTTATCCGCTTACCGCACACAGCGCAGGCAAAGACGGAGAATGGGACTGGCTTTGCGGTATGTTCCCTCCGCAGAGCTGATATTATGAAAACGAGGTGAAGAATTATGTTTATTTTTGAGAAAAGAACGCAAATTCCCGTGTGCATTAAAAACAGAAATCCGCGTCTTGCGGGAATTATTCTGTCACAGTACGGCGGACCTGACGGAGAACTTGCCGCGTCACTGCGCTATCTGTCGCAGAGATTTACAATGCCCGACAATATGGGAAAGGCACTGCTTACCGATATAGGCACAGAAGAACTTGCTCACCTTGAGATAGTGGGCAGTATAGTTTCACAGCTTACAGAGGGAGAGGGCGCGAAAAGTTTTGATAAATACGGCGTTGCCGACTATTATGTAGACCATGCAAACGCTGTTTATCCTGCAAGCGCTGCGGGAGTGCCTTTTAACGCCGCTTATCTCCAGTCCAAGGGCGATCCTATCGCAGACCTTACGGAAAACCTTGCCGCTGAACAAAAAGCGAGGGCAACCTACGACAACATTCTGCGTCTTTCCGACGATCCCGACGTAAACGAGGTTATAAAGTTCCTGCGCGAACGCGAGGTAGTTCACTTCCAGCGTTTTGGAGAACTGCTCGACAAGTATCAGGAAAAAATACCGAGAAACTGCTGATGTTATAAGCAAATTAAGCAACAACACGAGCCCTGATAGAAGCTAGACGCATTATGCGCTTCGCGCAAAACGCTTTAAGAAGCTAGAGGCTAGAGTTTGTTTGATAAGGAAATCTTGTCTTAAATTAAACTCTAGCTTCTAACCTCTTAAAAATCTAGTCTCTAGTAGGGCTCGCGTTTTGTTTATTTTTCACTTGACAAAATGCTAAAGTTATTGTATAATGATAGTCCAACCGTTTTTGTTTTATGGGAAAGGAGAAAAAATGAAGATATATTGCATGAGCGATATTCACGGATTTTTGAACGAATTTGACGAGGCGCTTTCTGTTGTTGAAGAACATCTCGCAGAAGCTGACAGCATGCTGCTTCTTCTGGGAGATTATATCCACGGCGGAGGTGACAGCGCGGGAGTTCTCGACAGGATAATCGGACTTCAGAAGAAATACGGCGATAATAAAGTTGTTGCGCTTTTGGGAAACCATGAGGAAATGTATCTGAGGGGCGAATGCGGTCTGGAAAGAACGGCTTCAGCGTACTCGTATGATGATGCTGACGGCACGGACTACACGGACTGGCTTGAAAATCTTCCGCGCATATATCAGGCGGGAAACACGATATTTGTCCACGCGGGGATAAACGAGGACTGCGGAGAGGACTGGGAATGGGATTATGATATGTTCACGGAAAAATACCCCGCGCAGCTTGGAGAAATAAAAGGCGTAAAGGAAAAAGTTGTCGCGGGGCATATATGGACATCAGAAATTTCGGGTGATCCCGATTTTAACGGAATTTATTTTGACGGGGCGTCGCATTATTACATTGACGGAAACGTTATTAAAAGCCTTGAAATTCCGATACTTATGGCGGACACGGCAACGGACAGATATTACCGCGTTACAGAGGGCGGAATCTGGGAGATATTGCCGTATGACAGCGAAAACTAACGCTTGGTTTTTATACAAGTTGTGGCTTTATATGCTTGCGAAATTTATAAAAACACTTGAAATAAAACTCGAAATATGGTAAAATGATATTGTCTAAACAAATTTATTTACAGGTTGGTTTTAAAAATGGATTATACACTTAACGCAGGAGTATGGAACAGCGTCTTTGCTGTTCCCACAAGCGTTGTTGACGAATATATAAAGCTTGCGGGAGGAAACTCCTTAAAGCTTTTGCTGTTTTTGCTAAGGCACGGCGGGAAGTCATTTTCCGAGGACGAGCTGTGCGAAAAGCTTGGATTTGTGAAAAGCGGAGAACTTGAGGACGCGGCTGTTTTCTGGGAACAGCGCGGCGTTATACGCAGAGTTTACGGCGACGACAGCGGAGAACTATGTGCATCTAAGGAAAAAATCGTTCATACCGAAGAATCTCAAAAACCCGTTGTTGAAAAAACTAAGTCATTAAAGCCTGCGGCGGTTTCTTCGGGTGAGATTGCCGAAAGGATTAAAAACGACAAGGAAATTGCAATGCTGTTTTCCGAGGCGGAAATCCTTTATGCAAGACCTTTGCGCCAGCGCGAATCAAACCTCGTTATCTCGCTTGTAGACCATTACGGACTGAATGTCGGGGTTTCGCTGATGCTGCTCAATTACTGCCTTAAAGCGGGTAAACAAACGCCTGATTACATACAAACCTGCGCGAAAGACTGGGCTGACAACGGAATAAACAGCGTTGAACTTGCCAATGCGCGTATATTAAAGCTTGAAAGGCGCGACAACATCTACGAGCGGTTTAAAACAACACTCGGACTTAATACAAAGCTCCCGAAAAAAATCACCGACCTTATTGACAAATGGACGGAACAATGGGGTTTCAGCGACGAAATGATTATGTACGCATATGATGAAACCGTTTACAACACAGGTTCTTTCGAGCCGAGATATATGAACTCAATACTTGAAAACCTTAAAAACAGCAACATCTTTACTGTTGAAGAAGCTAAAAAAGCCTCGGAAGAATACAAATCTAAAAATAAGCCTGCCGCAAAAACGAAAACCGCTGCGGGCGCTGCAAATTCTTCTAAGCCGTCAAATTCGTCATTTGATATGAATGACGTTATGGAACAAATTAAAAATCGTTATAAGAATGGAAGTTGAAAAAATTGATAAACTCCGAATACCTTTCAAAAGCACAGGATATGCTCGAAAAAAAACATTCCGAATTAAAGCGGGTTGAAAAAGAGCGGAGAGCGGAAATATTGAGGAAATTTCCCGAATACGAAGTTTTGGAGGAAAAACTTGCCAAAACCGTCGGGGATTTGGTTTCAATGATTATAAGCAAATCGGGAAATACTGCCGTAACCATAAATAAGATAAAGCAGGAAAACCTTGATATTCAGAAACAGATGAACGATATTCTTGTAAACAACGGCTATGACTCCGATTATCTCAAGCCCATATACTTCTGCCCTATTTGCAAAGATGCGGGGATAGCTGACGGGGACTGGTGCAGCTGCATCAAAAATGCCGCGCTGAAACTGGCAACGCAGGACTTAAATCAAAGCGGTATGCTTTATACGTTTGGGGATTTTGATTTGTCGTTATATTCGGACAAAATCGATCCCGAAATAGGTTGTTCTCCGCGCGAGGCAATGAAAAACAACCTTGACGACTGCCTTAAATTTGTGAAAGATTTTAACGGCACAGGCAGAGGTTTGTTTATGATAGGCGCAACAGGGCTTGGAAAAACGCATCTTTCACTTTCGATTGCAAACGAACTTTTGCGGAAAGGTTATTCGGTTGTGTACAACTCTGTACCCGAACTTGTGAGGATATTAAATTCCGAGCAATTCGGAAAAACCGAGGGCGATACCTTGCAGGTAATAGACAACTGCGATTTGCTGATACTTGACGACTTAGGCGCTGAACATTCAACAGAATACAGCACATCACTTGTGTATATGCTTATAAATTCAAGATTGTCGAAAAACAAGCCGATAATCGCAAGCACAAATCTTGATATGAACGGGATTAAAGCCCGCTATCAAGACAGAATATGGTCAAGGCTGTTCAGTATGAGAGTACTTCTCTTTTGCGGAACAGATAATCGCATAAAAACGGCAAATAACAGGTAGTAAAAAATTTTTTTGGAGGGTTTATTATGGCAAAAATGAGAATCGGCATTCTTACAAGCGGCGGCGACTGCCCCGGACTTAACGCGACTATACGCGGAGTTGCAAAGGCGACTTATGAAACGTTCGGCGACAAGGTGGAAATAGTTGGTATCCACGACGGCTATCACGGGCTTATCCACTGTGATTATAAGATTATGTCGCCGTCGGATTTTTCGGGAATACTTACGACAGGCGGCACTATTCTCGGAACAAAGCGCACGCCCTACAAGATGATGCAGATTATCGAGGACGACAATGTGGACAAGGTCAAGGAAATGAAAATGACGTACAGAGATTTGAAACTTGACTGCTTGTTCACGCTTGGCGGCAACGGAACTCACAAAACCGCAAATATGCTTTCGGAGGAGGGTTTGAACATAATCGGACTGCCGAAAACTATTGACAACGATATTTTCGGCACTGACGTTACGTTTGGATTTCACTCGGCAGTTGACATAGGAACTGAAGTTATCGACAGAATACACACCACCGCAAATTCCCACAGCAGAATTATGGTTATTGAAATCATGGGCAACAAAGCGGGTTGGCTGACGCTTTACAGCGGTATTGCAGGCGGCGCTGATATCATACTTATCCCTGAAATACCATATGACATTGAAAAGGTCGCTAAGGCTTGTCAAAGACGCGCTGACGCAGGCAAGGACTTTTCAATTATAGCTGTTGCAGAGGGCGCGTATAATGTTGACGAAGCGAAAATGAAGAAGAAAGAACGCGCACAGTCACGCGCTGACGCGGGAATTGTAACCGCGACAACGCGTATTGCAAAGGCAATAGAAAGCAAAACAGGACTTGAAACAAGGACAGTTGTTCCCGGACATATACTGCGCGGAGGCTCGCCCTCGGCTTATGACCGTGTTCTTGCAACACAGTTCGGTGCACACGCGGCAAAATTGCTGAAAGAAGAAAAGTTCGGCTACAGCGTTGCGATGGTAGACGGGAAAATTACCGAAAATCCGCTTTCCGAAGTGGCAATGAAAACGAAATTTGTCCCCGAAAATCATCAGCTTGTAAAAACTGCAAGGGCTATCGGAATTTCTTTCGGAGACTGAATGAACGTTTAAATATTTAAACCCTCGGTGAAATATCCGAGGGTTATTCTTTTTTAGATATTGACAAAATATGATGAAATGTGGTATAATATAAATAAGTATATTTTATGTTGAGGGTGACATTATGGGTAAAAAATACATAAAAACGTGCGCTGTGGTTCTTTCAATGATTTTACTTGCAACAGGCTGTACGCGTTCAGATAATCAAACCGTTCATCACAGCAGTTCTTTTTCATCTGAAAGCAATTCTTCCGAAAACGAGTTTTCAAGTTCTTCGGATAAATCCGAAACATCAACCTCAAATCAACAATCAAACTCAAATCAAAGTTCAAGTTCCAAACAAAGCACACAGCAATCAAACTCAAATCAGAGTTCAAGTTCCAAACAAAGCGCACAGCAAACGGGTGCGCTTACAACCGAACTCAAGAAAAATTCATCCTGGAAAGAGGGAAATAATTACTGCGGGACAGTGGAACTGACTGTTAAAAACAGCGGGGCAACTGTTAATAACTGGAAAGTCAGCTTTAATGTTCCCAGCGGTTTTAAAATCACGAACAGCTGGAGCGCTGATTTTTCCGTAAACGGCACAACCGTAAATGTTTCGGGCAACACCTCTATACCGCAGAACGGTTCTTTTACAGCGGGATTTAACTACAGCTGTCCGTCGGAATTTTCACCGTCTGGCGGGACTGCCGTTGGAAGTACGGCTCAAAGCAGCGCAAGCCCTTCAAGCAGTTCTCAAAACGGCGGTACAATCCCCTCGGAAAACGTTTCGGGAACAACTGCCGAGCTTCTTGAACGCGTTAAAGACGCAAAGCAGGGCGACGACTGGCTGCATACCGACGGGCGCAGGATACTTGACAAGGACGGCAAAGAAGTCTGGCTTACGGGTGTAAACTGGTTTGGCTATAACACGGGAACAAACACCTTTGACGGGCTTTGGAACAGTCAGCTTGCGCCTACTGTAAAGTCAATTGCCGACCACGGCTTCAACCTTATTCGCGTTCCTATATCAGCGCAGCTTATAAATCAATGGTCGGCGGGTGAATATCCGAAAGCTAACTACAACAATGCTTATAACACAGAACTTAACGATATGAACTCGCTTCAGATATTCGAGTATTTCTTAAAGCTTGCCGAACAGAACGGCATGAAAGTAATGCCCGATATTCACTGTGCGGAAACCGACGCGCAAGGTCACAACGTAAACCTCTGGTATACGGCGAATGTTACGGTTGAGGACTATTATCATGCGCTTGAATGGTTTGCAGACAGATATAAAAACAACGATACGATAATTGCTTTTGACATTAAAAATGAACCTCACGGAAAGCCCAACGAACAAAACAAGGCTATCTGGAACAATTCAACCGACATAAACAACTGGAAATATGCCGCTGAAACCGCCGCAAAGCGCATTTTAGCGAAAAATCCGAATTTGCTTATTATGGTTGAGGGAACGGAGATTTTCCCGATAAGTTCTTCAAATATGGACTATCATTCAACCGACAGCAAGGATTACTACTTCAACTGGTGGGGAGGAAATTTGCGGGGAGTAAAGAATTATCCCGTGAATTTGGGAAAATATCAGAATAAGCTTGTTTATTCGCCTCACGACTACGGACCTACGGTTTATGAACAGCCGTGGTTTCAAAACGGGTATGATTACAACAGCCTTATGAAAGACTGCTGGCACGACAACTGGTTCTACATTTACGAGGACAACACCGCGCCGCTACTTATAGGCGAATGGGGCGGATTTATGCGCGAGCCTAACCTGAAATGGATGACCTGCATGCGTCAGCTTATCAAGACATACCACTTAAATCACACATTCTGGTGCTTCAACGCAAATTCGGGCGATACGGGCGGACTTGTTCTTGACGACTTTAAGACATGGGACGGCGATAAATACGCGTTTGTAAAAGAAGTTCTGTGGCAGGAAAACGGGAAGTTTGTTGGTCTTGACCATGAAATCCCGCTTGGCGAAAACGGAATAACGCTAAGCAGTGCAAAAGGACTTTAAAATATAACAGCGTAAAAAATTACGCTGTGACGTTAAACTATGGGGAGTTGAATAATTTGGGAAAAAAGATAGTGCGGGTTATAGGATATATTTTATGCGGGATAATGCTTGCGCTGTGCGCGGTGCTGGCGTTTGCGTCAGCGGCGTTCACAGCTGAGGAAACGGTCGGCGTATTCGGTATGAACATTTATCTTGTAAACGAGGACGGCATACCGACAGTACCTAAAGGCAGCGCAGTTGTGGTAAATCCCTGTGCGCCGTATGAAGCCGACGAGGGGAAACTTGTGCTGTACAAGAACAACGAAAAGCTGTCGTTAGGCTATGGAAACGGTTACAGCGTTTCTGACGGAGTTTATCAGATTAACGTTATAGAAAACGGAAATGAAATTACTATTTCCGAAAACGACCTTATAGGAAAAGCAGATTATTGCAGTGAAATTCTCGGAAAGGTTATAAGCTTTATAAAAACGCCTCTCGGAGTGTTCTGTATTGCGATTGTTCCCTGTCTTGTCCTTATTTTCTACGACATAATCAGAGCATTTGCGCTGAGGAGACCTCTGCCCGAGGTAATACCGCAGGTGAAGAACAAAAATTCCGAGCAGAAGTATGTTGACAGAGGAATTTCGGTAAATGCTGACGGCAAGGGAACTTATTCGCGCACAACGGCGGCTTCGCCCACAGTGGCTGACGATGTTCTGTTTTCCCTGACAGCAAAGCAGAACAAGCCCGAAAAAAAGGAAACGCCTATTATTCCCCTTACGGACAAGCCTATAAACAAGCCGAAAACGGAATCTACTGCCGAAAAGCCGAAAAATGCGGGAGCACTGCGCCCGGATATTTCAACGGCAAGCACGGGCAGATTTGACAAAGTTGTACCGCTTGAAAAAAATCCCGCAGCAAAAAAGGAAGATGCTTCTGCTAAAAAAGAACCGAGCGATGCGTTTTTCACTCAGTCAACCGTTCCGCAGATACAGAAAAATGCGTATTTCCGCAACAGCAGGAACAACAGCGCTGAAAATGACAATGATGATGAAAACACGCGTCCTATGAAAACGGCGTCAAAGAGAAGTACCGAGATTATCGCGGGCAAGCGGGTTGAAGAACTTATAGGAGATGACGACGATATTCGCGATAAAAGCAGATATAACGATATTGACGAAATAATTTCGAGATTTAACAAGAAAGTTTAGAAAAGGTGATGATATTTATGTCAGGACATAGCGGTGCAAAAAGACTTAACAGAATAGAACTTCCGTATTATACAAAGGGAGAAGAAATCTTCAATATGGTGTCGCATATTGTGGGCGGTGCGCTTGGGATTACAGCGACAACACTGTGCGTAATTATCGCCGCGCTTCATCATAATGTTTACGGTGTGATAAGCGGGGCGGTATACGGCGCGATGATGATAATTCTCTACTGTATGTCAAGCATTTACCACGGACTTCACCCCGACCTTAAAGCCAAAAAGGTGTTCAGAATACTCGACCACTGCGCAATTTACCTGCTTATAGCGGGAACTTATACGCCGTTTACGCTTTGCACTATACGCGAAGCTGACACGGCGCTTGGCTGGGTATATTTCGGAATACAGTGGGGACTTGCCGCGGCAGGGATTGTGCTTAACGCAATAGATATGAAAAAGTTTAAAACCCTGTCAATGCTTTTATATCTTGGGCTTGGGTGGTGTATAGTTTTTACGCTGAAAATCGTGTTTGAGGGAATAGGAGTAGGAGGACTTGTATTTTTGCTTACGGGAGGAGTTTGCTATACCATAGGCGCGGTGATTTACGGCATAGGCAAAAAACACGCTTATATGCATTCGGTTTTTCATTTGTTTGTGGTTGTCGGAAGTCTATTGCACTTCTTCTGCATACTGTTTTATGTCATGTAATAAATCGGATAACAAACAAAGAGCGTAAACCCATCGGCTTACGCTCCTATATTTTCGTCTATTTTATTTTCTTCCAATATTCCTCGGCGGATTTTTCGAACTTGTTGTCGCCGAAATGGTAATAAACCTTGTCTTTTAAATTGTCGGGCAAATACTGTTGTTTTACATAGTGGTTGGGAAAATCGTGTGGATAAAGATAGTTCTGACCGCGTATCTCCGCATCTTCTCCGTCACAGTGCTTGTTCTGCAAATGGCGCGGGAAATCACCGACAGCCCCGTTTTTAACATCGGCAAGCGCTTCATTTATCGCATTATAACCGCTGTTGGACTTTGGAGATGTGGCAAGCAGTATAACCGCGTCTCCCAGAGGAATGCGCGCCTCGGGAAGTCCAAGCTGCATTGCGCTGTCAACGCAGGCTTTAACTATCGGAATAGCCTGCGGGTATGCCAACCCCACGTCCTCTGCGGCAATTACAAGCAATCGCCTTGAAAGCGAGATAATATCACCCGCGTCAATAAGCCTTGCGGCATAGTGTAGCGCGGCATTTTCGTCAGAACCCCTTATTGACTTCTGCAGCGCCGACAAGAGGTCGTAATGCTGGTCGCCGTCACGGTCATAGCGCATATTACTGCGCTGGGTAAGTTCCTTTGCAAGTTCAAGGTCTACCCTGCCCTCAACCGCCGATAGCGCACAAAGTTCAACGGTATTAAGGCATTTTCTGACATCACCGCCGACACCGTGACATATATAATTTACCGCTTCGTCCGACACTTCATAGCTGACGCCGTTTTCTTTCGTCATCTCCGCAAACCCGCGCCTAACCGCCTTTTCAAGTTCCAAAGGCTCAACGGGCTTGAACTCAAAAACCGTACACCGCGACAAAATGGCGTTGTAAATATAGAAATACGGATTTTCCGTTGTTGACGCAATAAGCGTTATGGAACCGTTTTCTATGTATTCAAGCAGACTTTGCTGCTGCTTTTTATTTAGGTACTGTATCTCGTCAAGATACAGCATTATCCCGCCGCTGCCCAAAAACGTGTCAAGTTCCCCGACAATCTCCTTTATGTCCGCGGTAGATGCGGAAGTACCGTTCAGCTTATGAAGCCGCATATTCGCAGAGTTTGCGATAATACGGGCAATTGTCGTCTTTCCGACTCCCGACGGACCATAGAAAATCATATTCGGAATTTTTCCCGAATTGATTATTTTCAGCAGCGGTTTGTTCTCACCTATAAGGTGGGGCTGTCCAACAACATCTTCAAGTTTTTCGGGGCGTATTTTATCCGCAAGAGGCATTTTAACTCTTTCTGTGCTGGGCAAGCAGCGCGTCGATTTTTGCGTGCGGATCGATAAGACTGCTTACGGAAATGTCATGGTTAAGCGAGGCAATGAAATATGCCATATACTTCGACACATCAACTTCTTTGAACCATTCGCGCTTTTTAAGTTCGGGAGAACGGTATGTAAGGTTAGTTCCGAAAACAGCGTCAATAATGCCCTGTTCGTATGCCTTGTCAAATTCTTCAAGACCGTTTGTGAAAATTGCATATGTGGCATACGCGAAAAACTGCTTAGCGCTGCGCTTTTTAAGTTCGCGTGCAACTTCAAGCATGCTCTCTCCGCTTGAAATAATATCGTCAGCTACGAAAACCGTTTTTCCCTCAACAGAAGTTCCTAAATATTCGTGGGCAACTATCGGGTTTCTGCCGTTTACTATTGTCGAGTAATCACGGCGCTTATAGAACATTCCCATTTCAACGCCGAGAACAGACGCATAGAACATATTGCGGTTGAGCGCGCCCTCGTCCGGGCTGATTACCATAAAATGTTCCTTGTCAACTTTAAGGTCGGGGAATGCGTTGAACATTGCCTTTAATACCTGATATGACGGAATAACGTTGTCAAATCCCATAAGCGGTATTGCATTACATACGCGCGGATCGTGCGCGTCAACTGTTATAATGTTTTCAACGCCCATATCCTGCAATTCCTGCAGCATAAACGCACAGTCAAGGCTCTCGCGGTAAGAGCGCCTATGCTGTCTGCCTCCGTAAAGCAAGGGCATAATTACGTTTATCCTGTGGGGTTTACCCGACGCTGCCTGGATTATGCGCTTTAAGTCGGCATAATGGTCGTCGGGCGACATATAGTTTACGTTGTCGAAATACTTATACTTTATGCTGTAATTGCCAACGTCAACGAGAATAAACAAATCCTTGCCGCGAACTGTGTTTTTAATCAGTCCTTTTGCGTCTCCCGAAGCAAAACGCGGACACTCAGCTTCTATCACATAGTTGTACGGCTGTTTTCCGTTGCGTTCACTCCATTTTGTCAGATAGCCGTTAATTCTCGCGGCAAGTTCTTCTGTACCGCTCATAGCGATAAGTCCGAGAGGAGCAACCTCGTTGTATTCCTTATAAAGAACCTCTGTATTTTTTACGGTCGTCATTTTTGTCCTTCCTTTTCAATCCGTTTTGACGCTTTGCTGTAACATCATATTTCATTTGCAGAAATCCTGTCGCGCACTTCCATAAGCGCAAAACCGAGAAAATTTGTTCCTTTCCAAAAAAACGGGTTTTCAATGTTAATGTCGTTTTCAGCCAAACCTATGCCCCATATCCTGTCCAAAGGAGAAGCTTCAACAAGAATCCTGTTCCCCGTACCGAGCAGAAACGCCTTTAAATCCCCGTTCTGCGAGAATTTGGCAATATTCCCCTCGATAACGATTTGACAGCATTTCTCGTCCCAGGTTTTCTGAACAAATCCCGCAACGGATCTTCCGAGTTTTTGAAACTCGTGCGGGTGATTTGCCGACATAATCGCGCTGTATGTTTTATTATCGCCGAAAATCAGTGCCTTTTGAGCCATCATATACTGCTCTGCGGTATGGTATTCCACGCCGTCAACAGTAAATTTACAGTCCCACCACTGACTGAAACAAGCCTTTGAAACGCTTTGGTCATATTCGGGCTTTCCGCTCCAGAAGAACACATATTTCAAGCGTTCTCCCGAAGCGAAAAGCTCGCGAACATAGTTCAAATCATATTTCATCATTCATAAAGCGGATATTTCTTTGTAAGTTCCACAACGGTTGAGCGAACCTTTTCTGCACTGCCCTCAAAATCCTTTGCTGTGAGGTAAATGCACTCGCCGATTATCTTCATATCTTCCTCTTTTAAACCGCGGGTAGTAACAGCGGGAGTGCCTATGCGGACGCCGCTTGTGTAGGCAGGCTTTTGCGGATCGTTGGGGATAGCGTTTTTGTTTACTGTGATATAAACCTCGTCAAGCTTTGTTTCAAGTTCCTTGCCCGTGATATTGAACGGGCGCAGGTCAACAAGCATAAGGTGGTTGTCAGTACCGCCCGAAACAAGGTCAAATCCCTTTTCAAGCAGAGTATCCGCAAGAACCTTTGCATTCTTGACTATCTGCTCGCCGTAAGCCTTGAACTCAGGCTTAAGCGCCTCGCCGAAGCAAACCGCCTTGCCCGCTATGACATGCATAAGCGGGCCGCCCTGTGTGCCGGGGAAAATTGCGGAGTTTATCTTCTTTGCGAGATACTCGTTATTTGTAAGGATAAGACCGCCGCGAGGTCCGCGGAGAGTTTTATGGGTAGTTGTGGTGACTATGTCTGCATAAGGAACGGGGCTTAAGTGCTGTCCCGAAGCAACAAGACCTGCAATATGCGCCATATCCACCATAAGATATGCGCCTACCGCTCTTGCAATCTGCGAAAGCTTTACAAAGTCAATAGCGCGGGGATATGCCGAAGCGCCTGCGACAATCAGCTTAGGCTTGCACTTGTTCGCCTGCTTGTACAGTTCCTCGTAGTCAATAAATCCCTCGTCGTTCGTGCCGTAGGGAACGAAGTTGAAGTATTTTCCCGAAATGTTTACGGGAGAACCGTGTGTAAGATGTCCGCCGTGAGCAAGGCTCATTCCCATAACCGTATCTCCCGGCTGTAAAAGCGCAACATAAACCGCCGTGTTTGCCTGTGCGCCCGAATGTGCCTGAACATTCGCAAACTTCGCGCCGAAAAGTTTTTTCGCGCGCTCTATCGCGATATTCTCCACAATGTCAACGTCCTCGCAGCCGCCGTAGTAACGTTTTCCGGGATAGCCCTCCGCATACTTGTTTGTAAGAACGCTGCCCATTGCCGCCATAACTGCGGGAGAAACAATGTTCTCGCT
>CANQOJ010000042.1 GCA_947625455.1 uncultured Clostridia bacterium
AGAGTTGAGGTAGAGCGTTCGTTGTCTGCTGATGATAACCGCGCTGTGATTATGCTGGCGGGAGATATTATGTGTACGCTTGTGCAAAAGCGCAATTCTTTTGCATACGATTTTAACGAGGCATTTTCGGGGCTTAAGGAAACGCTGTCGGAAGCGGATTTCTCGGCAGGCGTTCTCGAAGCGGTATGCTATGACGGCGCGCCGTATGAAGACGAGCGTTTAAGGCTTGACAACGGTTCTACCAACTCAAACGCCCCGTCAACTTTCCTCTCGGCAATATCAAACGCGGGTTTCAGCGGAGTTGTAACTGCAAGCAACCACAACTGCGACGCGGGAATGGCGGGACTTACCGCAACTGTCAGCAAAATTGAAAGCCTAGGAATGAAGAACATTGGAACGCTCGGCAGAAATCCCGTTATTGTTTCAATAAAGGGCATTAAAGTTGCGTTTATAGCCGTTTGCTCGGTTTCAAACGGTCTTGAGGAAACGGTTGCAGACGAGCGTCATATGACGACAACTTTAGGCAGATTTGGCAGGAAAAACTTTGAAAGGCTAGTAAACCGCGCTAAATCAAGAGGCGCGGAGTATATAATAGCATATCAGCACTGGGGCAGTATGAACACACGCAGTGTAATTGAACAGCAGACCGAAACTGCGGTGTTTATGGCAAACGCGGGAGTTGACCTTATTGTAGGTTCTCACCCCCATGTTATACAAAAGCTGTCGTATATAAAAACGGACGACGGAAGAACGGTGCCGTGCTTATATTCTCTGGGCAATTTGCTTTCCACAATGCATGACGTAAGCGAAAACCGCGACGGAATAATTCTGCGCGTTGAACTTAAAAAGAACAGCGGAAAGGTTTTTGCTGACTTTTCATATATCCCCGTATGCAGTGAAAACAGGAAATTCGGCGCGGCGGCAGTATGCGCATATCCTCCGCACAATCGCTTTGTGCGCGGGAGTTTTGAGAGAACGGCTAAAATTATCGGCAGACGGCTGAGTATCCATGCGAAAAGACCTAAGGTCATGCTGTCGGGTTCTCAATTCCTCAGAAAGATTTTCAAATCGGGAAACGATTTCCGAACAGATGATACCGCCGTGTATATTTCTCAGATTTCGCTTGGTTCAACTCCCGTCAATTCTGACGAAAAATGCAGCAAACGGCTTTCGCTTGAACTTACTAAGGATTTGTCGGAATATATTTACAGCGAACAGCCCGATTATATCGCTGTTGATTTCTACGGCGCGGGAACTTATTCATGTCTCAGAATGGACGACGGGGAAACTCAAAGCTATTTTACAAACACCAAAAGCTTTGTTCACAGCGAGTTTTATGAAAAGCATAAAGACGAACTTATGAAAATCCACCCGCCGTTCGGAGAAACTATCTACAAACCTCTTGTCAGAAGTTATGCCGAAAAATTGCTTTCGGCGGCTGCGGGCAGGCAGATAATCCTGTTCCGCACTAGAATAACAAGCAACCGCGCCAAAAAATCGGAACTCAGGACAGTTCCCGCGCCCGAACGCATAAACAAGTTCGTCGCGGCAATGGAGGAATATTTTATCGAACTTGTAAATCCCAGAGTGATTGACCTTTCGGATAAATATTTCGCTTCTCTTAACAGTGATGATTTCGAGGAAGATTATTTTGCCGACGCATACAAGGCTTTTGTTGAAATAACGTCCTGCAATAACAGGACTTATGTTGACAAACCCGACCTTGAAATGTGGTTTGAAAGGGTGCTGAAATATTACGACAGCATGACTATGCGTTCTTATACAAAGCGGCTTTTGGATATGAACTGCGCGGCTGACGCGATAATTGCGAAAACAAGCAAGGATTTCGCCGCAAGCCACCGCAGCCGTCTTTTAAAGCTGAAATCCGCAGGCAACAGCGAACTTTCTTCAGTCAGAGAGTTTTTCGCTGACGATCCGTTTGCGGACGACATCTGCCGTGCGGCGGAAATTATAGACGCCGTCATGAAAGGCGGAATTGAAAGAACATACGAGTTTTTCAGACCTGCATTTGTCGAAAAATATAATATAGTAAAGTCAATCGCCAAAATTCTTTCGGCGCAGACGGGAATACCCGTAAACGAAAGCAACGCGGAACTTGTGTTCTTAATACGCGGGAAACCGCAGTTCAGACGCTATATGAGCGATTTGAACATGATGACTGTCGATATATGGGGAAGTTCTGTTTCGCGCGAGGCGCTTAATCATTGCCGTGACGCAAAAACAGGCAGTCTTATTTTAAAACAGCCTGCGATATTGAACTATGAACCGCCTATTAAGCTTTCATTCCCCGAAAGCGCTGATGATTTTCACGGCAGTGCGTCACGCAGGAAAACCTATCAGGATTCTTTCGCAAGAAACGGCTTTAAAGTCCTCGAAGAAAGCAATTCAAGCTGGATATTGCTGGATTTTTACGACTTGATTACCCGTATGGCAGAGCATGAGGGAAGTATGTTTGAACTTGACGATTTCCTTATCAGCACTGATTTTTACGCAGACAACAGAAAATACTGTACGGAATGTTTCCTGTTTGAAAAGCGGACAATGGATTACTGCCATGAAAAAATCACAAAGTTTGCCGAGGAAATCGCAGAGTTATACGGCGACAATATCATTTTAATCAAAACAGAGCCTAAAAGCAGTTTTATTTCTCTCGATTATAAGCTTGAACAGTTTGGCTCGGATAAACTCTGCAATATAAAGAAAAAGTTTATCGCTCTTTGCGAGGAACGTTTCGCGAGCGTTACGAAATGTTTTGTTATCGACATTTCAAGGAAGTTTTATTCTTCGGATAAATACACTTTCGGCGGGGCGAATGTCGTTCACTATGAGGACGAATTTTACCGCCTTGCGGGTGCATACATCTCGGAGATATTAAACGGAAATACAAACAAGCTGTACAATGCTGTTGACGAGGACTATATTCTTCTGCGCGATTTAAGGCTTAACAGATAAACAATGATAAACTCTAAAGAAAGGGGGACTTTTATGGGCGAGAAAATCAGAAACTCACTAGCAGTTTTGCTTTTGTCAGCGCTCACGCTGTCGGGCTGTCATTTTGAGAATAAAACGTCGGATTCAACATACGAAAGCTCGTTAAGTTCTTCCTATGAAGCTGTTTCAAGTTCGGATTTCGGTGAAAATTCCTCAGGTTTATCTTCAAGCGAAAGTTCGTCAAGTTCGGCATTCGGTGAAAGTTCTTCGGAATTTTCAAGTTCATCACTTGAAAATTCATCTTCAAGTGAAGTTGCTTCAAGTTCAACCGCTTCGGGTTCTGTTATAAGCGAACAAACTTCGAGTTCGTCTGTAAATGATAAATCATCAAGTTCATCTTCAAAAAGTTCGTCATCTAAACAGCCCGAAAACCAAAGTTCATCAAGTTCGTCACCGCCCCCGCAGGTCGTTATTCCAAACATTGAAGTGCCGACTTCACCCGGAACAGCAGTTATAAATGCAACCGGCGCAGTTGTTGACTATTCAAACGCAGGAAACGGATATATTTCGGTAAAATATACGGGAAGCAGCAAGCGCGTAAAGTTCAGATATACTTTTTCTGATAAGACGTACACTTTTGACATTCCCGTAGACGGAACTGTCGTGTATCTTCCGCTTTCGTGCGGCAGCGGTTCTTATACGTTCTCCGTGTTTGAAAACATTGAGGGAAACACTTATTCAACACTGGTTAAAGAAACCGTAAGCATAAACATATCAAGCAGTACAAAGCCTTATACATATCCAAATCAGTTTGTAAGCTACAATAAAAACTCGCAGTGCGTAAAGAAAGCCGCGGAGTTATGCGCGGGCATGACGGGCGCAATCGATAAAATATCCGCGATTTTCCTGTACATTTCCGATAACGTCACATATGACTACAACTTAGCCTCAACAGTAAAAAGCGGGTATATTCCTAATCCCGACAAAACGCTCAGCAGCAAAAAGGGAATTTGCTTTGACTATGCGTCACTTATGTCGGCAATGCTGCGTTCGCAGGGAATACCGACAAGACTTGTCGTGGGATATGCAAGCCCCGATATATATCACGCCTGGAATGAAGTTTATACGGAACAAACAGGCTGGATAACTCCCGAACTTCTTATGAACAACAAGGGTTATAATATCGCTGACGCAACATTTTATTCGAGCGCAAAGGACAAGAAAACAATTTCCGATTATATTATGAACAGCACAAATTATTCTGCTGTTTACTATTATTAAAAATTAAGGAGAAAAATGATGAAGAAGCTTTCTTCGGACGAAACGGCGTATTTTTTTGAACAGCTTGCGCTGATATTAAACGCCGGTATGCAGATTTCAGACGGCTTGGACATTCTGTGTGATGATTTGAAAGACAGCAGAATGAAAGAGTTGTGCGGCGAACTTTCAAAAAGCGTCAGCAGCGGAAAAAACCTCGGCGACGCTATGGCAGAATGCGGGAGAATACCCGAATACGCCGTAAATATGGTTAAAATAGGAAGCGTTACGGGACGGCTTGAAAACGTATTGAAAGACCTTTCGGAATACTATGAAAACCGCGCCGAAATAAACAGGACGCTTAAATCCGCGGTTATCCACCCGCTTTTGCTTTTGCTTATGATGACGGCGGTCATTATTGTACTTATAGTGCTGGTTCTTCCTATGTTCAGCAGGATTTTCGCGCAGTTTGACGCGTCTGTTTCCGAAACGGTAAGCTCGGCGGTTAATACTGCATATACGATAGGCTGGACGGTATTGACGGCGCTTGTTATAGTTATAATTGCGGTCATAATCGTTGCGCTTTTGTCGCTTATACCGTCGGTCAAGAAAAAACTTTCGGGATTTCTTACGGTATTCCCGCTTACAAAAGGCATATCGAAAAAGTTCTCGCTCGCCAAAATTTCAAGCGCTATGAGCCTTATGGCGTCTGCGGGAATTGCGCCCGAAGAAATGCCTGCATACGCCGCTTCGCTTATAAACGACAAAAAGCTTATAAAGAAGCTTGAAAACTGCCGTAAGCGCATACTTGACGGGGAATATTTCGCCGACGTTATATCCACAGCCGATATTTTCCCGCCTATGTTCGCACATTCGCTTAAATTCGCGTATACATCAGGTTCATTTGAGCAGTCGTGGAAAAAGCTTTCGGAGCGCTGTGACGATGAAGCGGCGGAGGCGGCATCGGGTATAGTGTCGGTTATTGAACCGCTTATAGTAATAGTACTTACGACAATTATAGGCGCGGTATTGCTTTCGGTTATGATACCTTTGATGAATATAATGTCGGTTATAGGGTGAGGAAATGAAACGAATTTCTGTGCGCAAAATTTTGTCGGCTTCAATTCCGATAGTTCTCTTTATAGTAATGATAGTGTGGCTCGTTTTCGGAATTTCAAACACAAACAGCGCTGTTGACGCAAATGAACTTGACAGCGTTAAAACGACGATTGAAAACGGGATTACGATATGCTATGCCATAGAGGGAGTTTATCCCGAAAGTCTGGAATATCTTAAGGAGAATTACGGCGTTAATGTTGACAACAGCAGATACATAGTTCATTATGAATGTATTGCGGCGAATATAAGACCTACTGTAACTATCATTGAAAGGCGGTAAATGTTCTGTGAAGAATTATAAAAACACTTCGGATACGATAACGACCGTCGGGAGTATGCTGTTGTTTTTGCTTGTAGCAGTGTGCATGATGATGATAATTGCGGCGGCGGCAGGCTCTTACAGCCGTATAAGCGACAACTATGAAACAAACTTCACCGCCTCCTCGTCAATAAGATACATCTCAAACAAAATAAAAAGTTCCGATAAGGTCGAGATATTAAATAACGGGATGGTGCTTGAAAACGGCGGTACGGCAAACATCATTTATTATTCGGACGGCGGTCTGTATGAAAAGACAGTCACCGCAGGCACGGACTATGAAATTTCCGGAGGAGAAAAGATTTTTGAAATAAACGGCGTTGACATAAGCGATAACGCCGATTATTACAAGGTAACGGTAAATGTAAGCGGCGAGGAATACTCCGCTCTTATAGGAAAAGGAACTTGAAATGAACATATCAAACAAACGCCCGCTTAATCTGTTTTTCATTGAAATAATCATAGCCTTGCTGTTTTTCAGCATTTCGGGTGCGGTAATACTTTCGGTATTCGCGGGTGCGGACAGGCGTTCGCATAAAAGCGAACTGCTTGAAAGCGTCATGGTTTATTCGCAGTCGATTGCGGAGGTTTATGCTGTCAGCGGAAATGCGGACGAAACTTTGAAAACAGTTGAAAAGGAATGCGGCAGGCTTGATGAAAGCATAGAGCTGTCAAAATTTGAAGAAAAAACCGAGAATACGGCAGGCACTCTCTCAAAACTTACTTTGAGATTTACAGAAGATGGAGAGGAAATATACAAATTCACCTGCTCGGCATATATTCAGAACGGAGGAAACAATGAACAGACCTAAACAAAAAAACGCCGGTATAGGCGTTGGGTATGTTACGATAATGATAATTTTCGCAACGCTGTGTCTTACGGTTTTCGCTGTTCTCAGTTTTCATGCCGCAGGCTCAAATGATGCGCTCAACGACAGAGCGGGTGAGTATCTGAAAGAATACTACGAGGCTGATACAAGGGCAAAGGAGATACTTTGCAGGCTTGATGAAATTGCTGACAGTTCAAGAAACTCGCTTTTCTTTGCCGAAAGCTTTGAAGAGGGAGCGGGGGAAATCGAGGGCGTATCGGTAAAAAATGTCAACGGGGGAATTTCAGCCGAATATTCGGTAGCCATAAACGAACGTCAAAACATTTTCGTAAGCATAACCTTTTTTGAAACAAACAAGGAATACCAAATAAACGTCTGGCAGACCGGCACGAACTCTTTTGAGGACGAACCCGGACTTAACGTCTGGGACGGAACTTTCTGACAGACAATGTGAGAGGATAATATGGAACTTCATGAAATATTGAAAACAGCGGCTGACGATAACGCATCGGACATATTTATAGTTACCGGCGCGGCAATCAGCTATAAATCAAACGGCAGGCTTGTTAAAGTAAATGATGAACCGCTTATGCCCGCGGCTACAAAGGAACTTGTATATGAAATATTCAAGCTCGGCGGATTTACATTCGGAATAGACGAAATGCCCGAAAAGGAAATGGATTTCTCGATTTCCGTTGTCGGAATGGGACGTTTCCGCGCAAATATATACAAACAGCGCGGTTCATATGCGGCGGTGCTTAGATATGTTCCGTTTTCGCTTCCAGAACCCGAAAAACTCGGTATTCCCGAAAGCGTAATGAAAATCTCCGAAATGAAAAGCGGTATAGTTCTTGTAACAGGACCTGCGGGAAGCGGTAAATCCACAACTCTCTCGTGCATTATCGAAAAGATAAACGAGGAGAGAACAGGGCATATAATAACGATAGAAGATCCTATCGAGTTTCTTCACAAGCACAAAAAGAGCATAATCAGCCAGCGCGAGATAAATATTGATACCGAAAGCTATCTTTCGGCGCTTCGCTCGGCTTTGAGACAGTCGCCGGATGTAATTCTGCTCGGAGAAATGCGCGACTATGAAACTATAAGCGTTGCCATGACAGCCGCAGAAACAGGACAGCTTGTATTGTCCACACTTCATACCCTGGGCGCGGCAAATACCATTGACCGAATTATCGACGTTTTCCCCACAAATCAACAGCACCAGATAAGAATACAGCTTTCAATGGTCTTAAACGCCGTTATTTCACAACAGCTTGTGCCGTCAAAAGAGGGAAAGTTCGTTCCCGCATTTGAGATAATGACAATGAACAGCGCGATAAGAACATTGATACGCGATGAAAAGACGCATCAGATAGATTCCATACTCCAGTCCGCACCCGGAATGACAACTATGGACAACAGTCTGATGAATATGTACAAAAACGGCGTCATTACCGCCGAAACCGCCGTGAAGTGCGCGTACAACCCCGATATAATGGGCAAAAGACTGGCTTGAACACAACATTTCGTTATTTTTGTGAAAAATTTACGTTATTTTGTTTAAAATTTGTTAATATTTTTTGTTAAAAGTATTGACATTATTGTTAAATCGTGTTATAATGATAGTAATCACAATAGCGTGGGATTGTATATTTATGAATTTGGGAGTTGACCGTTATGTCTGAAGAAGAAAAAAAGAAAAAGACCAATAAGGGAAAAGCCGCATTTATGTTTGCATTTGCTGTTACTGTTCTTGGTTCCCGCGCAGGTGCGTTAACAGCTTCGGCAGCGAGCGTTCCGGGCGGAAACGACGCAAATGATAACGACAACGGCAATAATTCCAGCGAGCATGAAGAAATGGGCGCTGACAACGGCTTTATCAAGCAGGACAGCAATGTTTACCTTGCATCAAGCGAAGCGGCGTCTGTTGCTGATTTCAATAATTCAATGAACGGGCTGAGAGGCTTTGCGGTATATGCAAAGGCGCTCAACGCTTCCCATACCGAGGGCAACATTTGCGTAGATAACGTTAACGTAGCTGACGTTTACAATACAAATGTGGCGCAGAAGCTGGGAGAAAACGCTCCGAAGAATTATACGCTGTATCTTGCCGAACCGCCTAAGGACAGCAACTGGATTTCTGTCGGAATGCAAAGCGGAACATCCTACGAGCTGGTTCTCGGCTTTGATTTCGAGGAATTTACATACGATAACGGTAATAAGGTAGGCTTTACCGCAAACGGTCAGGACTACTATATTCAAGTTAACGGCGATATACATAACTTCTCTATGCGCAATGCGAACCAAAATGACGAGTTCACAAACATCAGCTCCAAACTTGGTTCCATAGCTGCTGCGGGACAGGCGCTTATCGACCAGGCGAAAGCTGCGGGATTTACCGCGGAAGATTCGCTGAACGGCTTGTTCCATATTTCAGATGACTTCACAAATGACGCTAAACATTTCTATAAAGACGGACAGACGCTTGTTGTCAATGTTGACAGCAATTACCTCAATACAAACGAGAGCAATATATATCTGCAAAACATTGTAACGCAGAACAAGGGCGTTAATGTTATTGTAAACGTAATTACCGACGACAATACCAAGAGCGTAAATCTCGGTATGACAAACGGCGCAGAATGGAATCTCCAGGCTGCAAATGTTACATTCAACTTTGGTGATTATGACGGAGAAATTTGTTCTTCAAGCATGATAGGCGGTATTATAGTAGCGCCTATGGCTGATTATAAACTCGGCGGAAACCTTAACGGTTCTGTATACGCAAATACCGTAGACCAGACTTACTTTGAAATCCACCAGATAACCGAGGACGACAGAGTTACTCCGCCTGCCGACACGACAGTTGACACACCTGCAACAACACCCGAAGAACCTTCTAATTCTACTCCTGCCGAAGAACAAACGGAGAAAAAGGAAGAGGAGAAGAAAGAAGATAGTGACGTTGTTGTTGATGATAATGAAGATGATGACGACGACGATCAGAGTGATGATGAAATCGGCGGCGACGGCGGTGATGACGACGACGATGCTGATGATGACACTAATGATGACGACGACGATGCTGATGATGACACTGATGATGACGACGATACAGATGATACGGATCCCGAAGATCAGTCAGATGAAGATTTGTCTGATGAAACAGATGAGGATACCACAGAGCCTGAGCCTCCTGTTCCCGATGAACCGGAAGATGACGGGGACAACTCTGATACTCCCGACGAGACTATCCCAACCGAAGATAACGGCGGTACAACTGATGTAGTTGACGACACACCTGACGAGCCGCAAGATGAAACTCCTGATGAACCTCAGGACGAAACTCCTGATGAACCTCAGGACGAGACACCCGACGAGCCGCAGGACGAAACTCCTGATGAACCTCAGGACGAGACGCCTGACGAGCCACAGGATGAAGCGCCTGATGAACCTCAAGACGATACACCTGACGAGCCGCAGGACGAGACACCTGACGAACCACAGGACGATACACCTGATGAGCCACAGGACGAGACGCCTGACGAACCGCAGGACGAAACGCCTGATGAACCACAGGACGAGACACCTGACGAACCTCAGGACGAAACTCCTGATGAACCTCAGGACGAAACTCCTGACGTGCCTCAGGACGAAACTCCCGACGAACCTCAAGACGATACACCTGACGAGCCGCAGGATGAAACACCTGACGAACCTCAGGACGAAACGCCTGATGAACCACAGGACGAGACACCTGACGAGCCTCAGGATGAAACACCTGATGAACCTCAGGACGAGACGCCTGACGAGCCACAGGACGAAACTCCCGATGACAGCGTAATTGCGGAGAGTGACGGCGGCACAGATGATGTTGATGACGATACTCCCGATGAACCTCAGGATGATACGCCTGATGATGACATCACAAATGATGATACTCCGGAAGATGAGGTTCACGAAGATGTAACTCCGGAAGTTGAAGAAGAGCCGGAGGATAACACCGAGGACTTCAACGACACTGGTGAAGTTGACGAAAATGAGGAAGATGTTTCCGAAGTTGACGAGGTAGTTGAGGAACCTGTTGAAGATACTCCGTCTGAGGAGATTGTTGTTACAGATGAGGTTACTGAAACTGAAACAACAGAAACAGTTGAGCCTACTGAGACTGTAGAGCCGACAACTCCGTCCGAGCCTGTTGAAGATGAGCCTGTGAACAATACTGTTGTAGACTTCGATAACATTGAACTTGATGATTTTGATGATACCGCGAATGATACTACAACTCCGACTACTGATACGGTGACCGATAATCACGTTGATGACTTCGTTATGATTGATGACGAAGAAGTTCCGCTTGGTGATAACCCGTACACGGGTGTTGAAGATACATCAGCAGGACTTGGTGTCGGTGCGGCCGTAGCTCTTGGAGCAACCGTTGCAGCAGCAATTAAGCGTAAGGATAAAAAATCCTAACTCCTTTTCTATGACTATTCCGCCCTGTATTAAAAATGCAGGGCGGAATACTTTATATGTAATCTTTTTATTGAAAGAGAACTCTCTTTATCTTGTCTGTTTCCGGCAAAAATGTTTTCAATTTCCGGTGCGCTCTATGGTTTAAATCCGATATGCAGGCTGACAAAAACAATTAAACGCTCCCATAGAAAGGGAGCGTTTAACGTTCGTTGTCCGGCATA
Organism: uncultured Clostridia bacterium; assembly: GCA_947625455.1. Taxonomy (GTDB): domain Bacteria; phylum Bacillota; class Clostridia; order Oscillospirales; family Ruminococcaceae; genus CAG-115. Next base: position 11,175 of record CANQOJ010000042.1, read on the forward strand.
TCAAACTCTGACATTGAGCAATTGACCTCTGCCGTCAGGAGAGGGCATATTGTCAATCATCTCAATAAAGCTTGCCATAGTGTCCTCAACGCTGTCCATGCTCTTTTTCAGCATACTCACCGACAAAGCATTCTGAACACTGGAGTCAGCCATTGACATTGATAAAGCAGCAATATCCATTTCCATAAATACACGCCTCCTTATACTTTTTCTTCATTATATCACAACTTACAGAAATTGTCAAGAGATTTTTTGAATAATTAAAAAAATATATAAAAATTTTGATAAACATATTGATTTTTTATTTAAATTGTTGTATAATAAACTTGGGATTTAGTGGTTTACACTTATCAATAATTTAAAGGAGCTTTTAAAATGGAAAATAATATTCTCCTTGAAAGCGGTACAAACGAACTTGAGGTTCTTGAATTTACTGTCGGCGGGCAGAGCTTCGGAATCAATATCGCTAAGGTCAACGAAATTATGAACTATCAGCCTATGATTCCTGTTCCCGAATCGCCTGAGGAATTTGAGGGCGTTTTCACTCCGCGCGATAAGGTCATTTCTGTAATTGATTTACATAAAGTGCTTCATAAAGAAAAGATTGAATCAGGTCACGATTTGCTTATTATCTGCAATTTTAACCAAATGGACGTTGGTTTCCATGTTTCGTCAGTTAAGGGTATTCAGCGCATTTCGTGGGAGGACATTGAAAAACCGCCCCGTATTTCGGGCGACGGTATTTCAAATATCGCAACGGGAATTGCAAAGCTTACGGACAGGATTATACTTATCCTTGACTTTGAGAAGATAGTGTCTGACATCAACCGTTCTGCGGTTATTGATACAACAGGCGCTACAAAGGCGGGCGAGGACAAGGCTGAAAAGCATATCGTAATTGCAGAGGACTCGCCGTTCCTGAACACACTTATTCAGAACACGCTCCGTGAAGCTGGTTACAACAACGTTGTTTCATTCGACAACGGCAAAGACGCTTGGGATTATGTAAGCGGGCACAAAGGATTGTCTGCGGATATTCTTGACGATATTTCCTGCGTTATCAGCGATATTGAAATGCCGAAAATGGACGGACATCATCTTACAAAGCTAATTAAAGATGATGATATTCTCCAGAAGATACCCGTTTATTTGTTCTCGTCGCTTATTAACGACCAGATGAGGATAAAAGGGGAGAGCGTAGGCGCGGACGCGCAGTTCTCAAAACCGCAGATAGGTTTGCTTATAAACTACGTAAACGAGCATATTTAAGATAATAAAAGCCATGTTTTTGCATGGCTTTTATTTTTAGTATCATATTGCGGTTACTGCTTTATACTGTGATTTGTTGTAGGACTTGGATTTTCTACACAAGCCGCGATAGGTGTTCCGTAGGCTGTGCTTGGCGTGAATGATGTGCTTGTGCTTGTGTCGAAGTCGGAAGCTGTTTTATATTCGACTTGGTGGTCGAGGGTGTCATAGATGTGGTAGTAGACGGGTACTGTTTTGGAAGTTGTGAGTGTTGGCGTGCCGGTAACATCATAGATGTGCAGACCAAAACCTATATTTCCAATTTTGTCAGCATGCTTATATGTATTAGGACTGTTGATTTGACTTTCTGTTGGAGCTTTTAAACCGAATTCATCTTTGTCTAAAAAGAATGCTACAATCATTGCTTCTGTTACTGGCATCATAAATCCATGGCTATAGCCATCAAATTTATATGCTCCTTTACCGTCAAGTTCTTTTAAACTCTCATAATAAGTTCCGTAAAATCTTGCATTTATAAAATATGATTTTTGATTAAGACTATTTGTCCTATAATTTGAATATCCTCTATAAGCTGCGTCGGCAGATGAATAAAGATAGTTAGTCCATAAAGGAATGACTTGTACAGGTTCTGCTACAAGTTTAGCTTTTCCTGCTGAAAGCTTTTCAGAAGCTTCTTCTCCCAAATAGTTGTATACTAGCAACTCTGCGTTAGTATAGTTTTCAAAATATTTTTTACCTGTCCAATCAGATGACTTAGCTTTTGCTGTCATCCACTCTCTTAATTCTTTGCCCTGACCTTTATAAGAGCCCAGCATAGGTTCCGGCATACTTGAAGGCATTGTTTGAGTATAAATATCTGTGATATTTGCACTAAGGTCGGTACGGACAGTAAAATGACCATAAGCAGACTTTGAATTATAAGTTGCACTGTTATAGTCATGTTCTTTGTTTAATATATCGGTAACAAGATACCCGTAACTATCTGATAGAAGTTTACCTGTATTGTAATCTGCTAAATAGATACGATAACCGGAATACTTATATGCCCAACCAAGATTAACAGATACTCCTTCAGAAGGCAATCCTTCTATTACTTCTCCGTCACCGTTATAAGCAAAAGAAGTGACTGCTAAAGGAATACACATTAGTAACGCCATAAGAACAGAAATCAAACTTAACCATATACGCGGTTTTTGTTTTGATTGCATAATAAAATCTCCTTTCGTAAAACAGTAAACCCTCGGATATTTCACCGAGGGTAACATAATTATTTTATACTATTGTAAAATGAGGCGGTTGATAATCTGGATCACCATTAATTATATCAGGTGTTAGACCAGGCTTGCCGGCAAGGTAATCTTCTTCACTATACCAGAAACCTCTGCCTACCTTCCAAAAACGACCGCCGGGAGCATCGTACCATTCACCTTCTGCATCACCCATTACACCTGCAAACTGGCTTTGCTCGGGTGTATCAGACGAAGTCTGTGCGTTCGGTTTG
>CANQOJ010000043.1 GCA_947625455.1 uncultured Clostridia bacterium
CTTGTCATGGAGTTTTGCAGGGTGTGCGGGGGAGAGCCCGAAACGGCGCTTCCTGTTGCGTGCGCTATTGAGATGATGCATACGTTTTCGCTTATTCATGACGATTTGCCGTGCATGGATAACGACGATTTGAGAAGAGGAAAGCCCTCTTGTCATAAGGCTTTCGGAGAGGCAACGGCGCTGCTTGCGGGCGACGCGCTTGCTATAATGCCGTTTGAGGTTATAGCTAAAGCAGGACTTAAAAAGACGATTTCCGAAAATGCGGCGCTGCAAATTTGCGAAATGCTGGCAAGGCTTGCGGGATTTGGCGGAATGATAGGCGGTCAGACGCTTGACCTTGAATATGAAAACAAACAGCCGTCAGTTGCGGAAATTCTCGAAATGTACAGAATGAAAACTGGCGCGCTGCTCGAATTTTGCTGTAAGGCGGGGTGCATAGCGGCAGGCGCGGGAGTAAAAGAACAGCTTTCTGCGGGCAGTTTCGGTCAGCGTATAGGACTAGCTTTCCAGATAAGAGATGATATTCTTGACATAACCTCCGACGAAAAAACGCTCGGAAAACCTATAGGAAGCGACAAGGAAAACGGTAAGTATACCTATGTATCCGCTGTCGGCATTGAAAAAGCAAAAGAGCGTGTAAGTCAGCTTACGGCGCAGGCAAAGGAGCTTTTGTCGGATTTTTCGGATACGGAGTTTTTGTCGGAGCTTGCCGACAGTTTAGCGGGAAGAAACAATTAGGGGGAAGTTTATGGTGCTGAAAATTCTGATGTATAATCCCATTATCTCGGTGGGAATTATATCGTGGCTTACCGCCCAGATATTGAAAACCATACATTATTCGATAAAGTTCAAGACATTCAATCCCGAACGCATAACGGGCGCGGGAGGAATGCCGTCGTCACATTCGTCGCTGGTTGTTTCGGTGATGATATACACCCTGAGATTAAAAGGCTTTCAGAGTTCTGAGTTTGCGTTTGCGGTATTGCTTGCGGGGATTGTCATATATGACGCAATGAGCGTCAGATATAACGCGGGACTTCATGCAAAGGAACTTAATAAACTAAGGAAAATCGTTGATGAACTTGACGACGAGATAACCGCGCTTGGAGGAAACGAGGAGGAGTCCATTGAGGAACTTGTAAATCAAAAGGACTTAAAGGAATTTCTCGGTCATACTCCGATAGAGGTTGTTGCGGGTTCGCTTTTGGGAATTATCATAGCTATGGCGTTCCCTGTACCATAATCACACTGCATATATAACGGCAACTGTCAAAATTTGATTTGCGGGAGGCAACAGTGTATCTTTCAGACGATTTAAATTACGATAAAATTTCAAGAATGACCGTTCCACAACTTCAAAGGTTATGCAGAGAACTGCGCTTGTGTATTCTGCGGACGACAATGGAAAACGGCGGGCATCTGGCGTCAAGTCTCGGCGCAGTTGAACTTACCGTCGCGCTTCACAGCGTGTTTGATGTAAACGGCGGGGACAAGATATTGTGGGACGTTGGACATCAGTCATATGCGCACAAACTGCTTACGGGAAGATATTCGCGGTTTGGCACGTTAAGGCAAAAGGACGGCATATCGGGCTTTATGCGCCCAAGTGAAAGCAGTGCGGACGCGTTCATTTCCGGTCACAGCAGCACGTCCGTTTCGGCGGCATACGGAATTTCCGAAGCTATGCGGTTAAGCGGGCAGGACGGTGCAGTAGCGGCAGTTGTGGGAGACGGCGCGCTTACGGGCGGAATGGTGTACGAAGCGCTGAACAATGCGGGTAAAACCGCGGCAAATCTCACGCTTGTACTTAACGACAACGCCATGTCAATCAGCAGAAATAAGGGCGCGCTTGCACGGTATCTGTCGCATATCCGTTCGACCAAAAAATACTACCGCGCAAAAGAACATGTAAAGTCGGCTTTGTCGGCGATACCTGTTGTGGGAAAGCCGATTGAGGGCGTGATAACGGACGTAAAGCGCCTTATCAAAAAGACGCTTTATGACAGCAGCAACCTGTTTGAAAACTTAGGATTTACTTATATAGGTCCCGTAGACGGGCATAACCTTGAGGACTTGATTGAAGCGCTTTCTGTCGCCAAGTACGTCAGCCGTCCTTGTATCGTTCACGTTTTCACCAAAAAGGGCAAAGGCTTCAAGCCGGCGGAGGACAATCCCGGAAAATATCATGCGATAGGAAAAGGCGGGGTTGCGGTTGAATACAATTCGGACGAGTTTTTGCCTGCAAGGACGTTTTCGGAGGCTTTCGGTCAGGAACTTGCGCGGATAGGGAAAAAGGACAAGCGCGTGTGCGCGATTACCGCGGCAATGAAATACGCGGTCGGACTGAATTATTTCAAACAGTTCTTCCCGTCAAGGTTTTACGACACGGGAATTGCCGAACAGCACAGCGTGACATTTGCGGCGGGGCTTTCCGCAGGGGGCATGCTGCCCGTGTTCGCGGTGTATTCAACGTTCTTACAGCGCGGATTTGACCAGATGATCCACGACTGCGCAATTGAAAAAACGCACATAACCCTCGCCATAGACAGGGCGGGATTTGTCGGAGAGGACGGCGAAACCCACCAAGGTATTTTTGATGTTCCTATGCTTAGAACCATACCGAATACAGTTGTATTCTCGCCGTTTTCATTTGAGGAACTTAAGATTTGCTTAAACCGCGCGATATTTGAAACCGAGGGCATATCTGCGGTAAGGTATCCTAAAGGCTGTGAACAGGAAGCTTGCGGGAAGTTCAGAGAACAACTAGCGCCCGCTTTGGATTATTGCTATTCGGGAAAGCAAAGTTCGGTTGCTGCCGTGACATACGGCAGGATTTCGCTGAACTGCGCTAAGGCATGTGAAAATGCGGGAGCAGATTTTCTAAGGCTTGTGAAAATTATCCCTCTTTCAAGTGAAGTTGTTGACATTATCGGCAAATATGACCGAGCGGTCGTGTTTGAGGAAAGCTCGCAAAACGGCGGTATAGGCGAGGGCATAGCGGCTGAACTTATGAAGTCGGGCTATAAGACAAAGCTGGAGATAGTGGCAGTTAAGGGAGAGTTTGTTCCTGCGGCAAGCGTTGAAGAACAGTTTGAGATGTACGGGCTTTCCGAAAAGCAGATGACCGAAAGGTTAAGGCATGAGGATTGACGTGTACTTAGCCGAAAATAACATCTGCAAAAGCAGGACTTCGGCAGTACGGCTTATAGAAACGGGCGGCGTTTTTGTAAACGGGAAAGCCGTTATGAAGCCGTCATTTGAAGTAAGAGAAAGCGATACAGTATCGGTTGCGGAGGAAATGAAGCCGAGATATGTCGGGCGCGGAGGGCTGAAACTTGAAAGGGCAATCGAGGTTTTCGGCATTGATTTAAACGGCAATATATGCGTTGACGTCGGCGCGTCAACGGGCGGATTTACGGATTGTATGCTTCAAAACGGCGCGGCGAAAGTGTATGCCGTTGACGTGGGAACAAATCAGCTTGACGAAAAACTGAAAAATGACGCGCGGGTGATTTCGCTTGAACAGACCGATATACGCGAATTTACGTTAGAACAGCCCGCAGATTTCATAGGCGCGGATACTTCGTTTATCTCGCAGAAGCTGATTTTACCGCATATTTTCAGACTGCTGAAAAGCGGGGGCAGTGCGGTCGTGCTGATAAAACCGCAGTTTGAAGTCGGAAAGAAAAGCCTGCTTACAAAAAAGGGCGTTGTAAAAGACAAAAGGCTAAGGGAAAAGATTGTTGAGGAAATCAAAGATTTCGCAGAACAATGCGGGTTTTGCGTAAACGGCACGGAAATTTCACCGATAACGGGCGGCGACGGAAACGTTGAATATCTTCTTTATTTAGGAAAGGGAAAAGTATGAAAGTTTTGATTGTGTTCAATATGGCAAAAACGGGCGCGGCTACGCAGTCGCGGAAAATAGCGCAGTTTCTGAAGGCGGCGGGCATAACGCCGTGCATTTTCGGCGAGAATATACTTTTTTCCGAAAAGGTAGGCGCGGAGGTTGTTGAATCGCCTGAGGGGTGCGATTATATGATAACTGTAGGCGGCGACGGCACAATACTGCGCTGGGGCAAGGTCGCGGCTGAATACGGAATACCGCTTCTCGGCGTAAATTTTGGCAGGCTCGGATTTATGGCGACGGTAGAAGCGGAGGATATATGGAAAATCCCCGACATATTAAACGCAAATCTGCCCGTAACGCCGCGAATGATGCTTGACTGCAAGCTTATACGCGACGGGGAAATCATCTTCTCCGAAACTGTCCTGAACGACGTCACAATATCCCGCAGTTCGCGTTCAAAACTTCCCGAATATGTTATAAACTGCGGTGAGAGCGAAGTTACCAGAGTAAGAGCTGACGGCGTTATTTTAAGCACGCCAACGGGTTCGACAGCATACTCGCTTTCTGCGGGAGGACCTATTATTTCGCCCGATATGGAGTGCATAGAGTTTACGGCGCTTTGCCCGCACACGCTCTTTAACCGCACGATGATTTTCTCCGCAAAGCAGAAAGTCACCGCGCGCGTATGGCACTACGAGGACAGCACCGCGACTATCTCTGCGGACGGCGGCGCGGCTGTGCCGTTTCTGGACGGAGATGTACTGCAATTAACAAGATGTGAGAAAGACATGTTGCTTATAGAAACAGGCGAGGGCTTCTACGGAGTTATCCACAACAAGCTGTTAACGCCTATTAAGGACACGGAATAAGGCGGATTGTCGATAAAGGAACTGTTATGAAAAAGAAAGCACGTCAGCATATGATTATGGAAATAATCTCGCAGAACGAAGTAGAAACGCAAAATCAGCTTTTGGAGCTTTTAAGAGAGCGCGGTGTTGAAACGGCGCAGGCTACATTGTCGCGGGATATTGCAGAACTTAAAATTGAAAAGGTCATGTCGGACGAAACAGGAGTTGCGCGCTATTTTTCGGGAGTGACAACCGAAGAACTTACCTACAGCGATATTTTCGCGCAGTCGGTGATTTCCGTTGATTATGCGTCAAATATTGTTGTAATGAAATGCCACCCCGGTCTTGCTGACGCGGCGTGCAAGGTTGTTGACGAGCGGAAAATCAGTTCGGTTATGGGAACAATAGCGGGTGATGATACGGTGTTTATCCTCACAAGAACCGAAAATCATGCAAAGGCGCTTTCAATTCAGCTTTCAAGAATGATGAGGAGATGGAATTTTTGATAACCCTTAAGCCCGACAAAGAAACTCTTGAAAAATGGAAAGCTTTATGGGAGAAGCAAAAAGATGTTTTAAAGCCAAACAGAAAAAGCGGAAAAGAAATTTTGTCGTATCTTGAAAGCAATTATCCCCTGACGGAAATTTTTGATAAGGATGCTTTAGATGTTGTTTCGGAAAATGTTCTGGAAAATGAACATTATGCCGAAAAACTCCACGGCAAACATCCTGTTCCAAAAGCGTTTTATCTTGAAAATTCGGGAAAAGGGAAGAAATTTTATCTCGCCGAAAACAAAGACGATTTTTCGGTCTGGGGAGAAGAAATCACGAGAATTTTTGTCGGAATTGACATAACGAGCGGATTTTTCACGGTTGAGGGAAGTACTTTGCTGTGGGACGAACTTTGCGCTTTTCGGGGAGTTGACGAAGCGGACTTGCAGAATTATGTTGCAACGATAATGTATCTACAAGCGAAAGAGCGCATGGAAGCAAATGGATATTATTGAAGTCAAAGAGGACAAACGAGCGTATATTGACCTGCTTTTGCTGGCTGATGAACAGGAAGATATGATAGAGAAATATCTTGACAGGGGAACAATGTACGCGCTTGTGGATAATGATGTCAGAGCAGTGTGCGTTGTCACTGACGAGGGAAATTCGGTGCTTGAAATAAAGAACATAGCCGTAAAGCGTGAGTATCAGAAAATGGGTTACGGAAAAAAGCTGATTGAATTTATCGAGTGGAAATACAAGGGTTCATATAATGTTCTTAAAGTAGGAACAGGCGACAGCGCGCTTACAGTCCCGTTTTATGAAAAATGCGGATTTGTAAAGGCATACAGGGTGAAAAACTTCTTTACCGACAATTACCACCATCCGATTTTTGAAGCAGGCAAACAGCTTGTCGACATGGTATACCTCGAAAAATCGCTTTAAATTCTCTAGAGCAAAATAAGGAGCAACAAAAATGTTAAGAGAACTGTCAATTGAAAATCTGGCGGTAATCGAGCGCGGAAACGCTCGATTCTGCGGCAGTTTTAACGTTTTTACGGGTGAAACGGGCGCGGGAAAAAGCGTGCTTATCGGCGGTATAAACGCAATTTTAGGACAGCGCGTCAGCCGTGATATAGTGCGCTCAGGCGAGCAGAAAGCTGTGGTTTCGGCGCTGTTTGACGAGATTCCCGAATGCGCTCTTGAAAAAATGGAGGAGTTTGGATTTGAACGCTGTGACGAGGTTGTCTTGTCACGCGAAATTTTTGCGGACGGAAAAAGTTCCGCTCATATAAACGGCAGGACGGCAACTGCCTCAATGCTCAAAGACTTAGGAAGTTTGCTTATCGACATTCACGGTCAGCACGACAACCGCCTGCTTATGTCAAACGAAAATCAGCTTGACATTCTCGACCGCCATGCGGGGATTACCGACAAAACCGACGCTTATCGGAAACTATACGGCGAGTTTTTGAAAATATCGCGTGAACTTAAAAAAATCACCGAGGACAACGAAAACCGCGAGTTCAGAATAGAGCGTTTAAATTCAATAATCGCCGAACTTGAACCATTAGGGCTTGAAAAAGGAAGCGGTGAACAGCTTGAACAAAAGCTCGAAAAAGCGCGAAACGGCGCGAAAATTTTAAATTCTGCAACGAACGCCTGCCGTGCGCTTTCATCAGAGGACGGCGCGGGAGCGGTAGAAATGCTCAGCGACGCGGTGAATTATCTTGAGGAAATTTCGGATATCGAGCCGAAATGCGCTGAACTTGCAGAGAGGCTTAAGGCTGTTGTAAGCGAAGCGGACGACATTTCCTCGGAAATATATTCGATAAGCGAAACCTATGCCGACAACGAAGAAGCCGAATTGTCCGAAAGAATGTCAATGCTTAAAACGGCTATGCGCAAGTACAGCAGAACAGCTGATGAACTTGCGGACTATCTTGATGAATGCAAAAATGAACTTGCGGACATAGCAAGCGCAGATGAACGCGCAGAAGAACTAAACGAGCAAAAACATCAGCTTGCAAAGCTGGTCAAGGAGAAAGCCGTCGAAATATCGGCGCTCAGAAAAGACGCCGCTGAGCGGTTTTCAAGGGAGATAAAGAGCGAACTTACGTTTCTGGATATGCCCGACGTAATGATAGTTTTCGCGGTAAATCCCGACAAAATCTCAAAAAGCGGAATGGACGCGGTTGAACTTATGATTTCCGCAAACGCGGGCGAGGAACTTAAACCTATGAACAAAATAGCGTCGGGCGGCGAATTGTCGCGCATAATGCTGGCAATAAAGTGCGTTCTTGCGAAAAGCGACGATATGCCGACTTTGATTTTTGACGAGATAGACACGGGAATAAGCGGGCGCGCCGCACAGAAAGTCGGCATAAAGCTTAGGGAGCTGTCGCGTTCGCGTCAGGTTATGTGCGTCACGCATCTGGCGCAGATTGCCGCGAAAGCCGAATGCCACTTAGCGCTTGAAAAAACCGTCGAAAACGGCAGGACATTCACAAAAATAACCGAACTTGACCAAAACGGCAGAATCAACGAAATCGCCCGCATAATCGATGGAAGCGAAAACAACTCGGCAAGCCTTAAGGCGGCAGAAGAAATGCTGAATGAAAATACGTAGACGCCAAAGCGTAGATTTAGCAAGGGGGAAACCTTTTGAAAAAGGTTTCCCCCTTGAACCCCTTTCTAAAACTTTCATTACGGCTGATAATGGTGGGGTTCTTTGGCGCATAATAGAAAAACAACATTTAACATAAAACAACGATTGCCATATAAAGTTTTTGGAAGGGGAGTTTGAGGGGAAAACTTTTTTCAAAAAGTTTTCTCCTCAATAACGCGTTAGCGAGCGCACCAGATTAAAAGCCTTACGGCTTTGAATCTTTGGGTGTGGGGGAAACAAGAGTTTCCGTCTAGAGGCTAGAAAGCAAGAGGTTAGAAGCTAGAGTTGAAGTTAAAACAGGGTTTGAAAAGGAAATCTTGTTTTAGTCCAAACTCTAACCTCTAACCTCTTAATCTCTAACCTCTAGTAGGGCAGGTGCCACCGCCCCCTAAATTAAAACACGGTTTGGTAAAGCGAAAAATTGACTGGTTTACGCTCGTTTTGTTCTCGGAGCGGTGCTTTGTTGCCCTTCTAGATGCTAGAAATTAAGAAGTTAGAGGCTAGAGTTTAGATTAAAACAAGATTTCCTCTTCAAACCCTGTTTTGATTTCAACTCTAGCCTCTAACTTCTCAATCTCTAGCTTCTAGTCGGGGTTCAAGGGGAAAACCACCTTTTGGCGTATTTAGTTCGCTTTAGCGTCATTCTTCAAGTTTCTTTGTCAGATACTCCTGAATGGCTTTGGGTGACGCAAGACCTTTCAGAGCCTTGTTTGCCTGTCCCATAAAGAACCCGAAAACCTTTTTGTCGCCGTTTTTGTACTGTTCAACGGGCTTGGGGTTGTTGGCGATTATCTCGTCAATTGTCTTTGCAAGCAGGTCATTGTCCTCTTTTATCCACAAATCCTCTTTTTGCGCAATATCATCGGGCTTTTCTCCCGTTTCAATCATCTTTCCGAGAACAACTTTCGTGTTTGACTGCGACAGCTTGTCTGTCTGCAAAAGTTCAACAAGCCTTGCAAAATCCGCGCCCGTAAACTTAAGGTTTTCCATGTCCGCTTCGCCAAGGTTTATTCTCCTTGTAAGTTCGCCGACAATGTAATTCGCGACAGCTTTCGGGTTGTTGTACGCGGCGATTGCCTCGTCAAAGAAATCGCAGACCTTTTTGTCGCCGACGATAATATCCGCGTCAGCTTTCTTAAGCCCAAGAGAATTTACATAACGCTCAACTCTCTGTTCTGGAAGTTCGGGAATGGAGTTCTTTATCTCCTCAAGTTCTTCTTCCGTGAAGATTATCGGCGGAATGTCTGGATCTGGGAAATAGCGGTAGTCATGCGCGTCCTCTTTCGAGCGCATTGCCGTTGTTTCGCCTAACGCTTCGTTAAATCTGCGCGTTTCCTGGATAACGTGTTCTCCGCTTTCCAGAATTTCCTCCTGCCTGTCAATTTCGACCTCGATTGCCTTGGCTATTGCTTTGAGCGAGTTCAGGTTCTTAAGCTCCGTCCTTGTGCCGAGTTCCGTGCTTCCTTTCGGAGCAATTGAGATGTTCACATCACATCTTATCGAGCCTTGTTCCATTTTGCAGTCGCAAATGCCCGCGTATTGCAAAAGCAGTTTTACCTTTTCCATAAACGCTATCACTTCATCAGCGCTGTGGAAATCAGGCTCGGTCACTATCTCAATAAGCGGTATTCCGCAGCGGTTGTAGTCCGCAAGCGAAATCCTGTTCACCTCGTCATGAACAAGTTTTCCCGCGTCCTCTTCAAGATGTATGCGGTTTATTCTTATCGTCTTTTCCTCGCCGTTTACGTTTATCTTAACGTTACCCGAAAGGCACACAGGGCGGGGCATCTGTGAAATCTGATATGCTTTCGGCAGGTCGGGGTAGAAGTAGTTCTTTCTGTCCCATTTGGTGAACCTTGAAATCTCGCAGTTCATAACATATCCCGCTTTTATGATATACTCAACGGCTTTTCTGTTCAGTACGGGAAGCGTACCGGGCATACCGCTGCATACGGGACAGCAGCGCGAGTTTGGTGTGCCGCCAAATTCGGCAGAACATGTGCAGAAAACCTTTGATTTGGTAAGCAATTCCGCGTGTATTTCAAGTCCCATTGTCGGAAAATATGCGCTCATTTTCTTTCCTCCTTATCAAAACTCAGGTGCAACAGGCGTGAAACCCTGTTCCCAAGCGTCTGCTGTCTGCAATATCGTCTGTTCGTCAAACCGTTTTCCTATTATCGACATTCCTATCGGAAGTCCGCTGTCCTTTTCATATCCGCAGGTTGTTGAAATTCCCGGCAGACCTGCGATATTTACCGTTACCGTGCAAATATCTGCGGTGTACATCTTCACGGGATCATTGTCCTGCGCGCCGATTTTATAGGCGGGGGTAGGCGCGGTAGGCGTCAATATAACATCGCATTTTTCAAAAATCTCGTTGTATTCCTTGATAATTTCCTGCTTCAGCGCGAGGGCTTTTTTGTAATATGCGTCATAATATCCGCTCGAAAGCGCATAGTTTCCGAGAAGTATACGGCGCTTTACCTCTTCGCCGAAACCTTTGTTTCTGCTGTCGATAATCAGGTCGTTAAATGTTCTGCCCTCACCTCTGAAGCCGTACTTAATGCCGTCAAATCGCGAGAGATTTGACGCAGCTTCCGCGCAGGCAATAAGATAGTACGCGGGAATTGCGTATTTAAGCCCCGGCATTGAACATTCTTCAAGAACAGCGCCCTGCTTTTCAAGTTCCTTTGCCGCGCTTAACACCGCGTCCTTAACGCAGCCGTCGATAGCGTCCGAGTAAAATTCTTTCGGCAGTGCGATTTTCATGCCCTTTATGGGCTGACCTAACTTTTCTGTGAAATCGGGAACGTCAATTCTCGCCGAAGTAGCGTCATGGCGGTCATATCCGCAGACAGCGTTCAGCAGTATAGCGCAGTCGTGCGCGTCATTTGCGATAGGACCTATCTGGTCGAGAGAACTTGCAAAAGCGACAAGTCCGTATCTTGAAACTCTGCCGTAGGTTGGTTTAATTCCCGTAACACCGCAGAACGACGAGGGCTGTCTTATAGAACCTCCCGTATCTGAACCCAACGCCGCGGGCGCAAGCGATGCGGAAACTGCCGCGGCAGAACCTCCCGAACTTCCTCCGGGAACTCTTTCGAGGTCGTATGGGTTTTTGGTTTTCTTAAACGCGGAAGTTTGTGTTGAACCGCCCATAGCGAACTCGTCCATTGACGTTTTGCCGAGGAGGACATAGCCCTGTTCGTTCAGTTTTTCAATGACCGAAGCATTGTACGGCGGTACGAAATCGCCGAGCATTTTGCTGGCGCAGGTTGTTTTAATTCCGTCCGTGCAGATGTTGTCCTTAATTGCAAGGGGTATTCCCGTAAGCGCCTTAGCCTGTTTTTCATCTATCATCTTCTGCGCTTTTTCAGCGGACTTCAGCGCTTCGTCCTTTGTAACGGTGATGTATGACAGCAGGCTTTCGTCCTTTTCGTCAATGTTCTTAAAATATTCTCCGCAAAGTTCTTTCGCGCTTATCTCGCCGCTGTCCAGCATTTTTCTCAAATCGCGTATTTTAGCTTTTGTAAAATTCATCTTCACAACTCCTTATTCAACGACTTTCGGCACTACATAGCAGTTGTCGGTATTCTCTGCGTTTTGCAGAAGCTTTTGAGTATCGAATGACTTTTCGGGTATATCCTCTCTTGTATCGCAAAAGCGGATTTCGTTGTTGTCCTTGGTGTCGTCATATGTGAGGTCAAAGCCTTTTATCTCGTCCATAAGGTCGATTATATCGCTCATTTCCCCCATAACCTTTTCCATTCCCTTTTCGTCATAGCTAAGCTTTGAAAGCCCGCAGAGGTGTTCAATGGTTTTCATATCCACTGCCATAATATCAATCCTTTCCTGTATAAGATTTAATTTTCCCGCGCCGAATTTATTAAGTTTAAAACCAAAATATATATTCAGACTGCCGATAAAGTCTGAGACTTGATTTTTTATTCAGTCTGCTATATATTATACCTTATTTTAACATTTTTTTCAATACTTATTTCAAAATTTTGCCGATTTGGGGAAAATGACTATATTTTATGAATTTTTCCCCTATTCATTCTTGCAAGTCGCCCAACTAGGAACTAGAGGTTGAGAAGTTAGAGGGTGGAGTTGAAGTTAAAATAAGGTTTGAAATGGAAATCTTGTCTTGATTAAAATTCTAGCCTCTAGCTTCTTAAAATTCCAGCTTCTAGATGAAAGTTAAAAATTTATTTCTTGCAAAAAGTGCTTGACAAGAATGAAAAAAGGTGCTATAATATGAAAGTAATTTGTTTCGGATTTTTTATCCGAATATTCAGACCTTTGTTATTTTCGGCAAGGGATAATTTTAAGGAGTGAGGATATGCTGTTAAAAGAGGGAGAAACAAGAATCCCTGCGGGCTGTGCCATTTCGGGCTTTATAAACAGGAGCGGAAAGCGCACAAGCGGAAGTGTGATAGTAAATTCCATAGGCTGTATGCACGAACGTTCAAACGGTCTTGGCGGCGGCTACGCGGGATACGGAATTTATCCGGAGTATAAAAATCAGTATGCGTTCCATGTTTTCTACGATTCAAGCGAAGCAAGGGTAAAGACCGAGGCTTTTCTTGACAGACATTTTGACGTTGTAAATCTTTCGAGAATACCTATCAGGAAAAATCCGAATATTACAGATGAACCGCTTATCTGGCGCTATTTCGTCAATCCTCTGCCGACAAAGCTTGCCGACAGTCAGCTTGACGAAAGGACGTTTGTCGCGCGCTGTGTTATAAGGATAAACGACCAGATCGACGGCGCGTATGTATTTTCGAGCGGCAAGAATATGGGAGTTTTCAAGGCTGTCGGTTATCCCGAAGATGTCGGCGATTTCTACCGTCTTGAGGAATACAGCGGATATGCCTGGACTGTTCACGGAAGATACCCTACGAACACGCCCGGCTGGTGGGGCGGTGCGCACCCGTTTTCACTGCTTGACTATACGATAGTTCATAACGGTGAAATCTCGTCATATGACGCAAACAGGCGCTTTATAGAGATGTTCGGCTATAAATGCAACCTGCTTACGGATACAGAAGTTATTACATACATTATAGATTATCTTCACAGGAGACTGGATATGCCTCTGGAGGACGTGGCTAAGGTCATAGCTTCTCCTTTCTGGAGCGAACTTGAAAGCGGGAAATTCAGCCCCGAAGATACCGAAAAGTATAAGCATTTCAGAAACGTGTATTCAAGCCTGCTTATCACAGGGCCGTTTTCTATCATCTTAGGCTACAACAACGGTCTTATGGCATTAAACGACAGACTGAAACTCAGAAGCATGGTCTGCGCTGAAAAGGGCGACACTATGTACATTTCTTCCGAGGAATGTTCTATAAGAACAATGTGCCCCGACGTTGACAGGATATGGTCGCCGCGCGGAGGAGAACCTGTCATTGCAGAACTTGATAAGAGCGCAGCGGAAAGGTTGGGAAGATAATGGCTGTAAATTTCAATAATCCTCTTTTCGAGGTGATAAGAAACCCCGACCGCTGTATAAAGTGCAGAGTCTGCGAAAGACAGTGCGCAAACGAGGTACATAAGTATGACGCGGATCTGGATAAAATGGTGTCGAACGAGAAAAACTGCGTTGATTGTCAGAGGTGCGTTTGCCTTTGCCCTACGCAGGCATTGAAAATCCGTCCGAATGAAAATCAGTTCCGTTATAATGCAAACTGGAATATGCAGGTAATGGACGAGATATATAAACAGGCGGGAACAGGCGGCGTTCTGCTTTCCGCTATGGGCAACCCGAAAGATTACCCCGTTTACTGGGACAAGATACTCTTAAACGCGTC
>CANQOJ010000044.1 GCA_947625455.1 uncultured Clostridia bacterium
GAGCTTGTGCTGCTGCTTGAGCTTTCAGGCTTTGTTGAGCTGGAGCTTGTGCTGCTGCTTGAGCTTTCAGGCTTTGTCGAGCTGGAGCTTGTGCTGCTGCTTGAGCTTTCAGGCTTTGTAGAGCTGGAGCTTGTGCTGCTGCTTGAGCTTTCAGGTTTTGTCGAGCTGGAGCTTGTGCTGCTGCTTGAGCTAGCAGGTGTCGACGAGCTGGAGCTTGAGCTGCTGCTTGAGCTTTCAGGCTTTGTCGAGCTGGAGCTTGTGCTGCTGCTTGAGCTTTCAGGCTTTGTCGAGCTGGAGCTTGTGCTGCTGCTTGAGCTTTCAGGTTTTGTCGAGCTGGAGCTGGAGCTGCTGCTTGAGCTTTCAGGTTTTGTCGAGCTTGAGCTGGAGCTGCTGCTTGAGCTTGACGAGCTAGAGCTGCTATCGTCAGAATCAGTTATTTCTATACCTTCTGTAACTTCTACCTTGAAGATGTAGTTGTTACCTACGTCACCGCCAAGGTAATATGTACCTGCTCCTTTTACTGTCAATTCAGCTATTAACGGTTGATTCTTTTTGCAATCTGTTATGTTGGATATAGCAACTTGATTGCCTTTTATATCCCAAATCGCCATTTGACGGGCAGGATCATCTTCTTTTTCGGGATCTAACCCGCCCTGCACATACCAAATTTTTACTTTAGCGGCAGAAGATGTTTTAAACGAAATGACATTCTTTGGTGTCGATACATCGCCCCTACCACCAAAATTAACTCTTGTAATCTTTGCTTTTTCGGAATTATAATCAGCCCAATATCCTCCGGTGCTCGTATCAATTTTGGTTTTAGCACTCATATAAATCGCGAAATAATTATCATTGGGATAAACGAATAATTCTCCGTCTTTATACGTGCCTTGAGCTTTTTCTTCCAAATTCTTGGACTCAAACACATGAGTATTTGAAGTCTCGCTTGCCTGCCCCCCCTCGGCTCTAACATCTGTTGCAAGCATGCTGAATGGGATAGTCATCAGCAGTATGAACAGCGCCAAAACCGCAGAAACAAGCTCTTTTTTGCTTTTTGTTTTCATAAAATCCTCCTTGTAAAATTTTATCCCCGACAGGGCGCACCTGCCCCGCCGAAAACTATTTCATTCTTTATGATAAACCAAATCGGTAAATTTGTCAAGGGATATAATGAAAAATATCCGACGATTTTTTAAATCGCTTTTTGTGCAAAAATACCAACATTATTACCATTACAAACTGTTATTTTCGGCTTTATACCGCTTTTTAACAACCTCCGGCAGCACTATAAACAATATCATCAGCACCAAAACCACCGCCAAAACCGCAATTCTTATCGGCTCGGAAAAATACTCAACCGCTCTTTCAAACGCCGTTTCACTCCACAGCAGCTTTATTCCCACTGCCGCCGCGAATATTGAAGCAATCAGCGACGCGCCCGCAGAGCAGTCCTTGCATTTTCCGATAAGCGCGTCTTTTTTGCGCGTTACTTTGTCCGAAAGGTTTTCAACCGCCGTGTTGACCGCCTCAACGCTTAACACCGCCCCGCAGGCGAGCATTAAAACCGCCCATTCCGCTTTTTCAAGTTCGCAGAACATTTTCGCAAACAAAACCGCAAGCGCGCCTATGCACAGCATTATCCTGAAATTTCTGCCCTTTGCCGCTTCAGCTATCCCGCGCCCCGCGCAGTAAAAACTCTTAATAAACTTCATCTCGTTATTCCCAGCTTTTCAAGAACTTTTTCCTGTTTCTCAAACATCTCTTTTTCCTCTTCGGGCGTTTCATGGTCGTAGCCTAAAAGATGAAACAGCGAGTGAGTTATAAGAAATGCAACTTCCCGCTTTAACGAATGTCCGTATTCTTCGCTTTGCATAACGGCTTTTTCAAGCGATATAACTATATCTCCGAGCAGTATTGCGTTGTTGTCGCGGTTAATTTCAAACCCGTTTTCATCACCCATAGGAAACGACAGCACGTCCGTTTCTCTGTCAATATTGCGGTGGATTTTGTTTAACTCGTGGATTTGCCCGTTGTCAACAAACGTCACCGAAACCTCCGCGTCGTTTTCGATTTTCTCTTCATTGAGCGCCTCTTTCGCGCAGTCCTCTATAAGCTTTTCCGCAGGAAAATCAAGCTTTACTTTATCCTGTTCGTCGCTGAAATCAATGTAAATTTTCATAATTCACCCTTATTTCTTTGCCATGAAAAACAATCTCGGAAATCTGAAAATGACTTCTCCGTTTTTCCGCTTTGCATATTCCTTTTCAAGCTGTGAGCGTATCTCGTCAAGAAATTCCTTGCTTTCAGCTTCCGTAAGCGCTTCAAGATACGGCTTAAGTCCCGTTGATTTATACCATTCGATAATGCTTTCAACGCCCGCCATTCTGTGGAAATATACCGTTCTCCACATTTCAAAATCGTCCGTAAGTTCTGAAAGAATATCGAAATATTCTTCGTCTGAAAGCGTGTAGAAGATACGCGGGTTTGTGAATTTTCCGCGCCATTTATCACTGCTTACCGTACTTGCTATGATTTTATGTATAGGTTCTTCAAACTGCACGGGTATCTGCACGGCTAAAACGCCGCCGCTTTTCAGCATTGAAAACAAGTTCGGAATTAACTGCCTGTGATTTGGTATCCATTGTAAACAAGCGTTTGAAAATACCACGTCAAATTTTTCACGAAACTCTTTAACTTCCCCGCCTGCATCAAGCTTTATAAACTCACAATCGGGAACGTTTTTCCCCGCGCTTTCGAGCATATTGTCGCTGTTGTCGGCGCCGATTATATGCGCCTTGGGAAATCTGTTTTTAAGCACCCTCGTGCTGTTTCCCGGACCGCACCCTATGTCGATTATTTCATGCGGTTCATTTAAGGCTATCCTTTGCGCAAGGTCAAATGATGGCTGTGTTCTCTGCGCCTTAAATCTCAGGTATTGTTCGCTGTTCCAGTCTCCCACTATCTTCTCCTCCGCTCGCGCCTGTCGCTGTTTTCCGCATATTCAGCATACGCTTTGACAATGTCCTGAACAAGTTTATGACGGACAACGTCCTTTTCCGTAAACAAATTCTGCCCTATGTCCTCAACATTCCTTAGAATTTTCAGCGCCTCAACAAGCCCCGATTTTTTCGTTTCGGGCAGGTCAATCTGCGTCACATCTCCCGTTATAACCATTTTTGAGTTGAAGCCGAGGCGCGTCAGAAACATCTTCATCTGTTCACGCGTTGTGTTCTGCGCTTCGTCTAATATGATAAAACTGTCGTCAAGAGTTCTTCCGCGCATATATGCAAGCGGCGCAACTTCTATTGTTCCGCGTTCGTGAAGTTTAGCAAAACTTTCCTGCCCAAGCATTTCAAACAGCGCGTCATAAAGCGGTCTTAAATACGGATCAACCTTGTTCTGTAAATCGCCCGGCAGAAATCCGAGTTTTTCTCCCGCCTCTACCGCAGGGCGCGTAAGGATTATCCTCTGCACCTGCTTTTGCTTGAATGCCGTAACGGCAAGCGCCACCGCAAGATATGTCTTTCCCGTACCCGCAGGACCTACGCCGAATGTTATGGTGTTTTTGCGTATAAGGTCGCAGTATTTCTTCTGACCAACGGTTTTCGGCTTTATGGGCTTGCCTGCATATGAAACGCAGACGCAGTCGCCCGATACGGACGCTATTTCATTTTCCGCGCCCTCGTTCACCATTGCCACCGCGTACCTCACCTGCTGTTCTTCAATAGCTTCTCCCCGTTCAAAATACCCGCACAGCGTCTTTACCGCTTTCTGCGCTTTATTTACGGAAATTTCGTCCTCTCCGCAGATCCTCACTTCTTCACCGCGTGAAAAGATAGTCACCGAAAACGCTTTTTGTATCAGGTTTATGTTTTTGTCAAAATCTCCGAAAACCGCGCTTATTTCCTCCGCGCTGTTCATTGTAATTGTTATATCAGTCATAAATTCCTTTCTTCAATCTGATTATAAACCTCTGTTTTTAAGTTCAGCAACAAGCTGAACATAAAATTCCCTTACGTCAAAGCCCTTAATATCCTCTCTGTTGAGGTCGATAACGTCAGCATGCGTAATTCCTCTCCTGCCTTTGGGGTACAGCTTTACCCAGCTTTCGCCCCACTGCGTTGCATTCAGCGCCACAAGCCCGTCGTTGTCACCGTCGTATTTCTTTACAACGGGATAGCTTATATTCAGCGGAAAGCGCCCGCTTTTTCGGCTTTTCGCCTTAGAACCCACCGACCTGTAAACAACATCAGGGCTGTCCAAAACATCTTTGTTGAACTCCTCGCAAAATCCCGCCGTGAGATTTCCGACAGCCGACATAAAATCGGGAGATTTGTCGCCAAGCGCCTGAAATGCGCCGTTGTAAGTGGTTTCAATAAATTTCTTCAGCTTTTCCGGCGCGGTTTTCAGCAGGTATTCCGCAAAAATACAGCCTTTGTGCGGGGTGTTTATTGTGGTAAGCGACGCAACATATTTATCACAGCCGAGTTTTGATATTGCATAGCGCGAGTCAAGTCCGCCCTTTGAGTGTGCGATTATATTCAGCTTTCCGCAGCCTGTCTTAAGACAAATATCCTTTATCTTCTCCGCAAGTTCTTTTGAACTTTCCTCAACCGACAGCGCACTTTGCTGTTCGCCGTAGTAGATAACAGCGCCGTTTTTCTCAAGTTCTGCGGGTATCCTCCCCCAGTAATTAAGCAGCTTGCTGTCGCGGAAAAACACTCCGTGTACAAACAATATCGGGTATTTCGTTTCGCAGATTTTGTCGTTTTTCCGGCTTTCGTTAAGCTTTGCCTTTGCGCTCTCAAACGCACATTCCCTGTGCGTTGTGACATATATTATCATAAGCATGACGAGATTGACGGGAAAAACAAATCCGAACACAATCCCCAGTACCCTAAGCTTTATCCCAAGCTGAACCGAAGTCAGATAAACACGTATAATGCCGTTCCAGAAAATCACTGCTTCAGACGCTATAAGCACCACAAACCGTAAAATATATTTCCCGTAATCGTCCGCGCCATTCACAAGTTCAACAATACTCGTCACCGCAAACGGCGCCGAAATTATGCATGTCACAAAGAAGAACAGAATAAGTTCCGCGCCGTCGCCTAAAACTTTCAGGCGAAATGTCGGGTATTTCTCGAATGTCGGCAGAATGTTGAATATCAGGAAGTACGTTATCAATATCAGCCCCGCACCTATTTTAGCCAACAGAGGCGCGTTTTCCAAAATATACGGACAGTTCACGGCAGATGAAATAAGTATAAGATTTAAAATCCGCACGGCAAATTTTTTCATATCATTCTCCAATCACAGTACTACACAAACATTATACAACTAAATGTAATTTTTGTCAATAATAATACTGCGAATAAATCGCATGTAAAATTCACATTATACACCTACGAAAAGAGGTGCTGTATGAACTTTATAACCTGCGGGGAAAACTGCCGTTGGCAAAAGGACGGATTTTGCGCGCTTGAGGACCTT
Source organism: uncultured Clostridia bacterium (assembly GCA_947625455.1). Lineage (GTDB taxonomy): Bacteria > Bacillota > Clostridia > Oscillospirales > Ruminococcaceae > CAG-115. The sequence goes on from CANQOJ010000044.1 coordinate 5,494, forward strand.
TCACGCGCGTGTTCATCACTAAATCCGTCGTCAAGGTGCAGATATTTTGAAGAAAAATACTAAAATCAGAAACCCTCTTATATTATGCCGTCAATGACAACATATAAGAGGGTTTATGAATATTATCCGTCCGTTATTTCATATTGCACCTGAAGCGCATGCCTGTCGGTTTTTTCAAGCGGTTCGGAAAGGTTGTTTATTGTCGCCATATAATCCGTTCTGAGATTTATATAAAGATATGAATCGTTACGCTGGACTATATACGGATACTTTACATCTTCATGTTCCGTTATATCGTAATTTGAAAATGCACTCACATTCGGAAGATAAATTATTTCATCTCCTCCCAGCAAAGCAATATAATAATTACCACTCGACGCCGAACCGGCGGCAAGAAGTCTGTTATCCTTAATCGCAAAAGCAGACATGCTTATGATGTTTATCGGTATCGCTTTTACAAGCGTACCGTCATACTCAACAACATAAATATTTGAATTATGAAATATGTAAATCTGATTGTTATATATCGCAGTTTTCATTGAATATGATGAGACACCTTTAACGGGCACTGATATTGTGGTCGGCGTTACCTGCACAAATTCCTTGGAGTCAAGGTCAACATATCCCGAAGTTATACTTATCACTCCACTGCCCAGCGACAAATGCGACACATAAAACCTGCCCTCAGATGTATTAGGAAACGTAAAATTCGCTACATACGGCAACGGCAGCGAGTACGTTTCTTCAAGCTTTAACGACCTCGTTGAATTTATCCCTATTGAATCGGGATCAGCCATGCTGTACCTATAAATATTTACCGTCTTGCTTGAGTTTGTTAAGTTGTAATAGTAATAGCACTTGTTTCTGTACATCATATAGTTTGTTGACACACCTGACGGAATGGCAAGCGCTTTGCTTGCGGAGTTATTTGATAAATCTAGTGCGTTTGCTATAACTCCTCCCTGATTGCCCATCTGCGAACTTGTCATTGACGCACAGCGTATAGTGCCTACCGCCCTTTCCGGCGAAAAATCCCACACAAAACGGTAGCCGTTTTCGATTTCTCCCGAAAGATTCTGGTTAAATGTTCCGCGCGTAGTACTAGTACCGGAGTACACATCCCCCGCCGTCGCAATCATATTGTATCTGCCGTTTATAATGTAGTCGTCCTTTTTTTCGGGAATATTGCAGTCAAACAAAATCAGTCCGTGCAAAAGATAGTTATACATCGGAAGCATTTTTGAAATTCCGGTGTTTAAATTTCCGCCTATAAGCGCAAACCTCGGCATATTGAAAACATCTTTAATGAAGTCCGTCGCCATATTCTTCTCTTCCCGCTTATCTACAACACGCCCCGTGTCTTTGTCCGTCAGAATAAAAGTCGTCTTTCCCTGCATAAAATTCACTCTCCTGTCTCCGTTATTTCAAGCGCAGTCTCAAATCTGTCCTCTGCGTTCTTTGTATAAAATGTGTACGGAAAAGCCACTCTGCCAAATGCGTCAGACATCATCTCCCTGTCGCGCAGTTTTTCATCTCTCCCGCCCGCGCCTCCCCTGCAAACCAGCGTAGATACAAGTTCTCCGCTTTTAATCGTCATATTGCCGTTTATCGACCTTATTGATACATAAACAATGTTCTCGCCTTTCGGCAGATTTTCAGCCATGAAGTAAAAATGAATAAGTTCCTTTTCACCCTCGGTTTCATGAAATACATCTCTCACAAGTTTGCCGTTTACATATGCCCTTAATTCGGCAGTTCCCGCGCCGTCAATCGTAAAGTTTAAATCAACCTGCGCAAACAGCCCGCTTATTCTTGTTTTAAACTCAAAGTTCGCTATTTGTTCGCCGTCAGCCGTCAGAACAATATCCTCGCTGTTTTCGCCCTTAAGACAAATGTTCCCCAAAGAGGCTTTGATTTGTTCAAGCGCGGCTGTAAGGTCGTCCTGATGCGGGATAGCGTCGGTATATGAACGCGTTCTCGAATAAAGCCTTGCCGTAAGACCGCCGTCATAGTGATACTCAATTTCGCTTATCGCAATAGGATACAGCGTTTCGTCCTCGCCTATCATATAAATGTGGTCGCCCGCTTCCAAAAACGGCAAGCCTTGCATTTCAATATCCGCGCCGTAAAACCGCATCACCTGAAAAATGGTGATAATATTCTCCGCACGCCTTTGAGTAAAAAGCGGGTTGTACAGTTCAAGCGTCACAATATCTCCGCCGCTTCCCGCCTCTATTGTTTCTTCTCCCGTATCTATAACCAAATGCTTGATTTCCGTTTCGGTCATATATCTGCTGTAATCCATGCAGTTTTTGGCAGGAAGCATAAATTTGTCCGTCTGCGAATATCTCTTTATCCTAAGTTTTCCCTCTCTGTCAAACTTTGCGTTTCCGCAGGCAATTCCCGCGATATATCCCAGCATATCGCGCACTGTTTCACCCGTAGGTACGACCTCAACTGCGTATTCGCTGACGCCCTCCGCACACTCTATCCCGTAGTTTTCGCATATATCTTCGAGCATTGCCTTTACGTTTGTAGGCGCTGATACTTTCGGCACATATTCCGTTTCAAGAGAGTACATTCTGTCATAGCATATAATGGACGCATAGTTTCCGCGCACATATCTTCTTGCCACATAAAAAACGCCCAGAGGACACCATTCCTCGCCGTCAAAACTTATGTACGGTCTTACCTCGTCCTGCACGCTTAGTTCATTTGAATACCTCACCGAAAAGGAAAACCTGTTTGCGCAGGTCGTGCCTATCGTATACCAGTTAGGGTGAATGACGTCATCAAAATCAAAGTCAATAAGCTTGTCGTCAAGATACGTTACATTTCCCGCTACAATTTTACAGCTGACCTCGCGCCCGTTGTCCATGGCAAGCGCTTTGAACTTTTCAGATACGTTTACCAAAAAATCACCTCATTTCTCCTTAAACACCAGCTTCACCCCGCCGTACATCACCGTATCATTGACGCGCATAATTTCCGGCGCAGGTTCGTTCATAACGTGAAACTCTTTCTCGATATACCCCTCCGGAGAATTAAATCCCACCGTCACAAAAATCTTCGCGCATTCTTCTCTCAGCAGGCTTATCTCTTCTTCCGTCAGCAGTCCGAATGTCACTTCCAGACAGTATTTTCTCCTCACAAGGTCAATTAGCATATCCCCCTGGGTGTTGTAGTTTATATCCGTGCATCTTAGTTCCCGCTTTGCGTTCACCTTTGCGCAGATGAAGTCGTTTTCGCCTATCCTTATCGTCATAAAACCCCTCCGTTTCAGTGCTTGTCAGAAGTTTTCTTTATGTTAAGCTGACGTTCAAGTTCACGGTTTCCAAAACGAATAAGCTTTGCTATCTTGTATCCGTCCTCGTCAGCGTTTTTGCCTATCTGCTTTTCGGAAAAGCTGTTTTCCTTTTCAGTGTTTTCGCTCATTGTTATCCCTCCTAAAGTATTTCTCCGATTTTCACTGCGGATATTTTCATGTGATGCGGCGTTTCGGCGCGGATTACCTTTACGCTAATAACATCAAACAACTCGCCGTCAAACCTTATCCTCATTCCCGATTTTATATCCAGCGGATTTGGCTGTGAATTTACAAAGTCATACCAGACGTTAAGCTTTGTCCTTTCAAGCGGGTTTGTATACCCGTTTTCAATCGCGCTGATTTTCTCCGCTCTGACGTTTGTTACGGAAATCTCGCTCCAGCCGTCCGCGCCAGGCACCAACACCGTTATGTCGTCTCCCAAAAGGCTGTCGGGTATAGGCTCTATCTTCATTCCGATGCCTCCATTCCCGTATAAAGACAGCCCGCCGCGCGTAGAAGCCGAATAACGGTGAAGTTGGTGTCAAGAGGCTCGACAAATTCGGCACTGCTTTTGCTTGATGTTGAAGATGCGGTTGAATCGGACTTTGAAACCGAATATGAAAAATCTCCGATAGATACTTTTTCACTGCTTGAATTTGCACCGCGCTCGGATTCGCTGTCCTGCTGTTTTTTAAGAGCGTTTTCCTCGCGCATTATGGCGCTTGCCTGAAATGCGCAGGCTTGCTTCACATAGTCAGCGGCAGCGCCTTTCGTCATTGAAACGGGAATTGCTCTGCCTCCGCTTAGTCCGTTTAAAACATACTCCGCGCGCTTTATACAGCTTTCAGTCAGAGCGTCGTCGCTTGAATTAAATCCCATTTCCTTAAATTCATCAACTGTAATTATCATTAAAAATCTCCTTTTCTTTTCTAAACAGCGGGCGACATTTGCCGCCCGCCAAGAAACCAAACTCAAAATATAGCCTAAAATCAGTCGGGAGCAGTACCCGCAGAGCATACCGCAATTGCCGATTTCTTGTTTTCGGGAATAAACAGGTCGTGATACTTGCGGTAGTCGATATCCCAAGCGTCAGCAAACTGATTTTGCTCAGGTGTGATTATCTTCACATTGTCGGTCTTTGAAACCGCAATAGGCGCGTCTTTCGGGCAGATTATCCAGTTTATCTGCGCCGCGTCGCCTGCCGCGGAAAATCCGTCAGTCGCGCTGAATGTGTACTTGCTCTTCATTCTCGAAGACGGCACGGGAATTACCGCCGCACCACATACCGTCCTTACATCAAGGTCAAGACTGCCCTGAGAGAAAGTGCTGCTGTCAATTGAGTGAGTTACCTCGCTCGAAAGCATAAGCATATCGTATACCGAGCGCGCCATTGTCACAACAAGCTCGCCCTCTCCTCCGACAACCTCTCTTACCGCCGTTATCTGTTCGATAAGAGTTGACAGCACCGTGTCCTTGTCGGGAGTGTAAGAGTATTTCGTTATCCCCGCTTCTTTCGCAAGCTTTGAGTAGCGGTATGCGTCAATTTCGGGAATAACCTTTGTGCGCTGAAACTCTGACGCGACATTCGCCGCCGCAAGTGTAAAACTCGTTTCGTCAACGTCCAGCGCGTCAATGCGGAAACGTCTGCCTCTGTCCATGCTCATTGCCATGGTTTCATAAGAATACGTTACCGCGCCGCCCGTGTAGCCCTCGTCGCGGTCATAGTCCGCAAGACCGAGAAGAGTTACTTTCGGTATCTTGATTTCATTTCCGCCGTTGTAAATCACCTGTGACGCGTTATCTTCCATCCATCCCGAAGTAGCGCTTTCGGTAATCTGTCTGTCAAGCTCGCTCTGAAAAACCTTTGCATATTCAATTGTATTCGCCATAATAAAAACTCCTTTCATATTTAAAAAACGTCATCTTCGGCAAATCCGAAAACCGCCGCGCCTTAAATTCATTTCGGGCAATCCCCGTCAATTTGCGCCGTTTTCGGCATCATAGCCAAAGTATCTTAACCGAGGCGTAAACCGCCGTCGTTTGCTGTTTTCCCGCCAACCCTCCCGCGTTGTTTCATTTAATCCGCTTTATAAGCTGAAACGCACATCAAATTACAAACTTCGAATCCTATAAGTTCAACCTAAACCCGCTCTTCCAAAGCAGCTTTCACCTTTTCGAGAAAATCCCTCTGACAGCCGAAAAGCCGTCGTCCTCGCCTAAAGCGCTGACGGAAAATTGAGGAATATCGCGCTTTACCGCTCTTAAGTGCGGATATGCGCTTACAATTTCCGCCGCGGCTTCGTCAGCTGTTTTGCCCGACTTGCAGATTGCCGCCGCAAGTTTCGCGCTTTCGTCAAGCTTCTCTTTAGCAATCCCCGCCATCAACAGCGAAAGCCTTGTTTTCATGTCAAAAAGCTTTACATTAAGCTCCTCGATTTGCCCGCACTGCTCTTTAATCTGCTCTTCAAGCAATTTCATTCCGTCCTCCGCTTTGCTTTCTGCGGGGTTTGCGCCCGCATTATCGCTTGCTGCAGCAGGCGTTTCCATAGCATTTTCAATTTTTACGTCAGTTTCCATTGAAGTCCTCTCTTTCCATTACTTTAGCCGATTCAAGCGGTATGCCGTAAATTTCCGAAACAGCTCTTGCTCTTGAAATCAATCCGCTCGAATACAAGCCTTTCACTCTCTCCGCTTTCGCCGCATCGTCCTCACAAACGCCGTCCGCAAATCTGAACACAACATTCTCCGAGGCATTCTGCGAAAGCTCTCCCGCCGTTTTCCCAAGCAGGCAGACAAGCTCCGCGACTTTTGCAAGATTTGCCGCGATAAGTCCGCGGTAAAACTCGGTTGTGCGGTAGGTACGGCTGTTTCGGCTGACAACTTCCGTTGCCGTGCGCAAAGTCCCGCTTTTAAACGACAGCGCGCCCTCTGACAACCCCACTTGCATACACAGCAAATCAAGCAGTTCTCCGAGCGCTTCGATATGCTCCGTCACCCGAAGTTCACCCGTGTTGTCGGCAATTTTCAAGTCCTCCGAATCCGAAGTCGCAAACGCTTCAAACACCTCGTCATTTACGTCAAAATAACGCTTCAGCTCGCCGTTTTCGTCATAATCCCCGCGCACCGCATAACTCGGCACGATAATGCGCTTTTTTCCGAGAACAAACTCTCTTGAAAGGCTGTCGAACACAACGTCAATGGCTTTGAGCGTATCCTCTGCGCCTGCAAACACCGAAACACCCAGCGCACCGCATTGTTTCGCACAGCCTGTTCCCGCGCGGAAATACACAAACAGCGGCTTGTCCATGCCCTTGATAAGCGTCTTTTCCGAAAGCTTCGGATAAACTTCCGAAATATCGGCTTCCCCGCCGTTTTCGCGGTACAGCTTGTTTTCAACGACAAGTCCGTCACTTGTAAGTTCCTGCGTTTCCGCAAGAACATACTTTTTGCCGTTTGCGCAGACTGACGAGCCGAATGCGCCTGAATAAATCCCGTTCATATCCCACTTAGTCGGTATAAACCTGTCAGCGGTTATGAAATCAAGCTTTACGCCGTTGTCATAAAAAACCTTGATAACCCCGCCGCCGAGCGCGAAAACTTTTTCGGCGAAATCCGCGAACCTTTCCGAAAAGTTGTTGTCCGAAAAGACTTTGCGCAGAAATTTTTCGGTTTCGCTGTCCGCGCACGAGATTTCGGAACTTTCCGTGAAACAAAGCCTTGCGAGTTCCGCGCAAACCGCCTTGCCTGCGTTAAGCGCGGCAACTTTCCTCAACCCGCCGCTGTTCAGTCCGCCTTTCTTGACATAACGCCAGCTCCCTCCGCCGTCGTAAATGTCTTTCCATTTCGCAAGGTCGCCGTCGTAAAAGTCCGAAAGCGCGTACCCGCATTTAAGTTTCTGCCTGCCAAACAGCAAGTTCATAAAACTCAAACTCATTCCTCCTTTCCTGATTTCTTGCGGTTTCTTCCCGCTGAAATGATAATACCATTACCGAAACTGCAAAAAACTGCAATTAAATGTAAAAGGTAAGAAAAATCCCGCAGAAAATTCGGCGGGAAAAGTATTGACAAATTGTGAGGTTTGTGCTATAATTTACTTGCGACGTAAATTGAATAAACGATCCGGAATTAGTATACACTTTTACTCCGGTAAAAGTGCACGCTTGTTTTTTCGTTTGCCTTCTAAGCTCGAAAACAATTTACGTCGCAGTGATTGAAGCTTGCATTTTTACAAGTACGCGGCTTCAACGCTGCGTACTTTTTTTATTTTGCGGGAATTGTGCGCGGCAAAAATAACGTTATACCGCAATTTTAAGGAGGAGAAGTTATGAAATTTAAGAAAATTGCCGCGTCAATAGTGGCTGCGGCAGTCGCTTTTTCAACAGTTGCGTTCAGCGCATTTGCAGAAGAAGCGAAAGACGAAAAAGTCACGCTTATGACGGCTGACCTTACGACAGACTTAAAGACAAATATGGTCTTTGTT